>DATHUN010000651.1:0-5492 GCA_035462205.1 Anaerolineales bacterium | reverse complement strand
TGATGGCACTGATCAGGTTCAATACTGTCAGGATTTGAGCAAAATCATCGATAAAGAAACTGAACACCGGGTATCACGTGGGTATGGTTCTGTTCTCAAAATTGGCGATGACAATGAAGTGTATGCTTTTAGGGCCTCGGTCCTCAAGAAGTATGTGAGCCGCGTTCTTCACCTTTCCATTGAAACACAACGCGAAGGGAAAGGGATCGAACAAGTATTACTTGCGGTTGCAGCCGGAATTTCGATGGTTTTTGCAACGGCAGTTGCATTTTATTTTCAGCGCGTCTACGGCAGTTTTACCCTTCCGGCTTTTGTCGCCCTGATTATTGGATATATGTTTAAAGATCGTATCAAACAACTTGGACAAACACTGTTTGCCGGCAAGTTACGCGCTAATTTGTTTGACCGGAGGATCAATATCAAGACATTAGATGGGAAATATAAACTTGCCACACTTCGTGAGAAGATCACTTTTATGCAAGAAAGCGAAATTTCCCAGGAGGTGCGTTCTGCTCGCCAAAAGGATCCCTTTGCCGACCTGGACAACGATCGACAAGGTGAAACGGTCATCTGCCATACGAAAGATATTGTCCTGAACGCCGACCTATTTAAAAAAGCTTTCGCAAATCTTCCAAAAACCAGAGGATTGAACGATATTATCCGCTACGATATTTATCGCTATTTGCGAAAAATGGATGATCCAGTTGAAGAAAATTTGCTGTTGCGCGATGGAAAGCTGGAAGTGGTGCATTCGGAAAAGGTTTACCACATTAACATAGTGTCGCAGTATTCATCGACGAGTTTTCAAAATGAAAAAGTATATAAGCGGATGCGACTAGTATTAAATAGACTGGGGATAAAACGGATTGAGCATATCCCAATCTAGCAACTTTTCCACTGACAGTTTTTTATTTCCCTGCGCAGTATGTTAAGGATTGTCTTATCCGCCCAGATGCACGGCAATCAAATCAGAATCATTGTAATAAGCAAGTGTTTACTGTTTCGTGCATTAAGCTTTTGGCCGAATTGCCAATAGAACACTCAATAAATCAAGCATCATTGTCATGTTGCGTGGCGTGTGGTTTGCCTCGCCGGTCGATGAAAATCAATTTTATTATGGGATATTGATTCGATTGTGCCTGGAGCGTTTTGAGCAGACTCATTTTCTCGGCGACATCGAATCCTGAACGATAGAAGTCAATCACATAACCACGTTGATCGAGATTCGCACGTTTTCGATGACGGTGGGCGAAAAGTCCCCAGGGTTGCAGCCAATAGGCAAGCGTCAAACCTGAAATACCTGCTCCACTGATCAGAATATTCGTATTGTTGATCATCCAACAATCTCCAATTTAATCAGGAATGCTAGTCACTCATCTTAGCGGCGGATGGAGAGCTGCTATGGAAAAGAGACCACCCCTGCGCTTGGAGCATGCCATTTGGGCAGTGCGTAGTCGCCCGTCCGCTGTATAATGGGCAGCTCTTAATTCTCGAGCCAGCGGAAAGCTCTTTTTACATATTCTTTTGCGTCTGATTCGAAACAGGCACGGTGAGCAATAATTAGTTTGTCAAAATCCCACGATAATAACTTCTCAAGAGATTGACGGGCAAGACGGCGATTTAGGAACGTCATTCTCATATCTCGTCCCACGACCCCGTCCGGATCCTGCGCGCCTGCAAGCTTCAAAATTACAGTAGCTAAAGCATTCGCCTGCGCGGGCGGATTTCTCTGAATGAGATCATCATTGCTTTCTCAAGCGGGAGGAACTGTACCTGTGCCCAAAACCTGAGCCTATCCACGTGGATAATCACCGCAGGAGACTGGCGGACGTTTTGGTACCAGTCTGATTCCTCGCCCCAACCAGAAACTACATAATGGGTATCGGTCTCGTTATCGTGCTGGACTACTTCGATCACGGTCTGATGTGGTTGTTCACTTTTTCGTCCGATATGGGTCAACATCAGGAAACGGTCGCCGAGTAACCATCCCAAATGCATACGGTATAGCCAAATTGGTAAGCGTAATCCAAAACGTAGTGCCCTGGTGGGCGGGTGATCAACGATTGATTTTGTCATTCGCAAAACCTTCTGATTGTTGTAGTGACCGGTCAGTCGGTTATTCTATTTAAAGAAGAGGCGCGTTAGCTTGACCGCGCCTGAACACCTTCCAGCAACAATTTCATACCTGAATGGATGTGATATCCAGGATCTGCGAGGGATATATCATATACCCAAAGCAACAAGGTTCCTTCTATCATCGCTCCCATGGCCATAGCAACTTCTCGTGCATCCACTTGGCGCAGTTCATTGGAGTCAATTCCACGCTGGATGATTGGCGCAAGAATATCCAGATAGTGATTAATGTATTTCTTCAGGGCCAGCTGAACATATTTATTGCGAAATGCGAGTGCAAGAAACTGATAAACAATAGGGATCAAGCGCTGTAGACTGAGGATGTTTTTGGCGAGCAGGTCTGTTATTTTCCAAATGGCTTCAATAGCACCCAGTTCAGTAAAATTCAAGTTTTCGAATTGCTTGAATTCGCGCTGAAACATACGATCAAGGATCGCAATAATGAGTTCATCTTTGCTTTTGAAATATAAGTAGAGCGTCCCTTTACTTGGGCCCGTTTCTTCGGGAATATCATCTATTAGTAAAAAGCCTAGAACAACGGTTGTCGAAATCATGATTTTCATCACTGTCAGATAACTGAAAGGAGACTAGAATAATTGAGATAAATTTCACAAAGTCAGTTGTGGTTTATCAGACAGGCGATTTCGCTGATACTCCTTTTATATTTTCTGTATGGCTTGGCGTTCGAGGGGCTGGGGCTTGCTGCGTATTTACAGTTAAGGCGGGATGGAGATTTTCCACTCAAGAAAGAACTTCCCTGGCTGGCAGCATTTGGCTTTGTAGGAGGATTTGCAGGTTGGGTGGACATGTTCCTTGCCAGTGGCTCACTCGATGATGTTCAGAGTCTTCTAAGCATTCTACGTATAACGCTTCACCTGTTAACAGGCTTGTTACTTTTCCGCTTTGGTTGGGGGATACTGAATAATTTGAATCCCCTACCTGCCTGGACTGTTTTCATTCCTGGCGTCTTAATTGTCCCGATTGCGTTTGTCATCACCTATGCTTCCACTACATTTATTACACCTTCTCCAATTGCGATCCCAATCGAAATCTGGACCCGCTACTTGCTCTACCTTCCCGGTAGTTTGTTGGCTGGGGTCGGATTTCTGCGTCAATGGCACGGGCAGAGAAAACTGGGAAATTCCGATGTGTCCAGTCTGATGCTGGGAGCGGGACTGGCGTTCATCTTTGAGGCCATTGTGATGGGGCTGATCGTACCCGCCGCGCCCTACGGACCAGCCTCCTATTACAACTACGATCGCGTGATACATAATGCATTCAGCGGCGAGAGTGTCGAAGTGCCACAGCCCTATGGCCTTAATGCCTGGCTGGATGATCAAAGCGTTCTCCACACCACTGGTTTTCCAATCGAGATCTGGCGCATGTTCTCGGCTGTGATCGTAACTTTTTTTGTGGTGAAGGCATTGGATGTATTTGAAGCGATCCGTAAAAGACAAGTTATGAACCTTCAAGAGGAGCGAGATCGCGCCCAGGAAGAGGCGTTCGAATCTCAGATCCTGGCGCGCCGGACAGCCGAGGCCTGGACGAATGCGTTGGTCAATATTAGCCGCCGCATTGCTGAGCTTGAACACGTGGACGACATTTTGGTCTACATTGTGGACAATCTCTCCCGATTACTGGATACCGATTTTGTAGGCGTGGCGATCCTAGACCAAGAGAATTCAGCCTTGGAACTGAAGTGCTATTCCAACGGAGCAGCTTCGCAACTTGTAGCGAATGAAACTGTGGCCGTTACCAACCCCACCATTCAAAATGTGATGCGATGTGCTCAATCGTACCGTTCCGTGGGTAATGAACCGGAAGAAATATTTAATGGGGTTTGTTTCTTCACTGAATGGCGGTCTAGAGCCGTTGCCATTGTCCCACTGAAATTGGAAAGCACCACCATCGGGGCACTGTGGATCGCTCGAGTGGAAGAGATCCAGTTTTCGGAAACGGACATGATCTGGCTGGAAAGCATGGCTGATCAGGTTGCGATTGCCATTCAGCACGGGTTGATGACCTCCCAGGTTCAATCCCTTTCGATCGTTGAAGAACGGGCGCGCATCGCGCGTGAGATGCATGATGGCCTTGCACAGGTGTTAGGCTATATGAACCTGCAAGTGCAAACGCTTGGAACGCTTCTACAGCAGGGAAAATCCGAACAACTTCAAAGTGAACTGGACCAGATGCGGCAGGCTGTGAAAACGGCTCATGCCGATGTGCGTGAGAATATTTTGAGCCTCCGTACCACGTTGGCTCACGAAAAGGGGCTGGATGTGGCGGTAAGAGAGTATCTGGCTGAATTCGAGATCCAGACCGGCATCGAAACACAGCTTGCTTATCAAATGGAGGGAGAGTTAAACCTGGCGTCCCTGGCTGAGGTTCAGCTTGTTTGCATCCTGCAGGAAGCACTTACAAATGTACGCAAGCATGCACGTGCCAGCCGAGTCCACGTCAGCATTACAAAAGAGAGTCGAGTTGATTCTGAGGAGATCGTTATGTCAGTCAAGGATGATGGCCTTGGTTTTATCCTTACGACCTCAAAGCGCAGTTTCGGCGTGCAGACCATGCGCGAGCGTGCTGAGAGCGTGAGTGGTATGCTGAAAATCGATTCGCAATTCGGGCAGGGTACTCAGGTGGAGTGCCGCCTTCCCTGCATGACCCGGGAAAGATTGCGGAGACAAAGTGTGGTGACCGGATGACCGCTGAAGTGAGCGTTTATTCATGAACCTGCGCGAGTGGGCTTTACCTTTCTACACAATTCTCATGCAGCTCGCCGTAGGAGCGCTGCTGGTTTTGTGGATCCTGCGCTGGCTAGGTAGCTACAGATTTAGTTTGCAGGAGATCAACCGCGTTTTACGGAATCCACTGCTGATTATCTCGTTTACTGTGGTTGTAGCGATGATCGCTGCCCATCTTCATCTGAGTCGGCCGCTCTATTCTTTCTATGCCATTCGAAATTTCCGTTCATCCTGGCTCAGTCGTGAAATAGTTTTCACGGTGATGTTTTTTATGGCCGTGGGAACTCTGTTGTTCTTCAGCCGGTTCAGGCAGGAACAACATCGTCTAATAACGCAATTGGGATGGCTGGCGGCCGCACTTGGGTTGACGGTTGTCTATTGCATGGCAAAGATCTATTTGCTTCCAACACAGTTGGCGTGGAACTCGCCCATTGTCGTTGCCGCCTTCTATATCACCACACTTCTATTGGGAACGATGACTACCGCCTGTTTGCTCATTCTAGATCTGAAATTCGCCGAAATCCAAAAAGCGGAGGATCTCGAATTGCAGGTTCGCGTTGCACGCTTTGCGCTGTCCTGGCTTAGCTTTGCAGCTTTCTTCATGGTAGCGGTTGA
>DATHUN010000650.1:0-10064 GCA_035462205.1 Anaerolineales bacterium | reverse complement strand
ATGTCTCGTCAGGGGATCCCGGCAATAAGACAAGCTAGGCAATTTCTCCTCAGAGATGGTTAACTCGCCTGAGCTCTTTGCGGCACGAGATTGCCGAATCAATCACATTTGAGATTCCCAATATGCTTTCCATCATCGTCGTCAGCTGGAACACAACTCGGTTTTTAGAAAATTGTCTGACCTCCATCCTGGCAAATCCTCCAACCTCTCCATTTGAGAACTGGGTGGTCGATAACGCCTCTACCGATGGTAGTCCTCAGATGGTGCTCGAGAAATTTCCCCAGGTGCATCTCATCGAAAATCGTGAAAATGTAGGTTTTGCACGCGCCAACAATCAAGCGATTCGACGATGTGCGGGAAAATATATTCTGTTACTTAACCCAGACACCCTGGTAACATCTGGCGCACTTCAAGCGCTGATTGATTTCCTAAATGAACACCCGGAAGCGGGAGCCGCTGGCGCCAGAATCCTAAACCCTGACGGTTCTCTACAGATTGCGAGCCACCCGCAGCCGACCCTTTCTCGCGAGCTCTGGCGCCTATTTCATTTGGATGCCCTCTTTCCCTACGCTGCGTACCCCCCGACAAAATGGGCGACCAACCGGCCCCAGGAAGTAGACGTATTAATTGGCGCCTGCTTGCTGCTGAGAAAAGACGCCTTGGATCAGGTTGGATTTTTGGATGAGAATTATTTTATGTACTCTGAGGAAGTCGACCTCTGCTATCGAATTCAACGCGCCGGCTGGCGCCTCTTTTGGGTGCCGCAATCTGAGGTAATACATTTTGGCGGTCAAAGCACTCAGCAGGTGCCCACCGAAATGTTTCTAAACCTTTACCATAGTAAAGTTAAATATTTTCGTAAAAACTATGGGTGGTGGGCAGCTCAGATCTACAAATTGACGTTGAGCATTGCTGCATGTGCACGGCTCATTCTGGCACCATTCGCGATCTTTGAGCGCTCCTCTCGCCGTCGAAAGCACCTGACATTAATAGAACGCTATCTGCGTTTAATCATGGCACTTCCCAGAATGTAAGCAGCTTTCTGCATACGTGAGTAAAACTTTTTATCAGAATTCCTGAAAGATTGCACCCGTTTCACAGAATCACTCGTGGTCACCTGTTTCGTGATCATCAATCCGGCCCTCCCTGCATGAAATCAGCGTAATCGGAGTCACACTTCCCTGAAAAGCGTCCTACCCTGGTTCAATGTACTACCCATCGAAAGCCTGCTGCCCAAGCGCAGGCTTTTAACGTCAACCCTAAGGTTTTAGTGCTTTCCGATATGGACAAACCCTAAATTTGCCCGAAATTATGGAGATTTATCTTTAGGAAAGGTTCCTATTTCTTGTTACAAAAACAAGATTGCTGCGTCATGACTACATGTTATTGGCCACCTAGCACAAGGGATGTGCAGCCCGTTGAAAATGGGTGTTCGACCGGTTCGTCTCCGGTGTGGCCTACTAGGTGCCAGACATCCTAGTCAGAAACAGTCTTACCTTAGGCTTGTTTGCGCCATGTTCATAAAAGCCAGCGCTAGGCTGGCCTCCTACCTATGGAAAGGCATCACCAATGAAGCAAGGCGGTAATATGATTGAAGAAATCTACAGCAGCTCTTACGCCATGCGGGGCACCTTATGGAACTGAGCAAATATATCTTCCCATTGCGTAAATGGTGGTGGCTATTGGTTGCCTCGACTCTAGTCGCTGCAATTTTTAGCTCCCTGAGCATCCTGCGCCAGCCTACGATTTATCAGGCCCGCACTACTCTCATGATTGGCATGACCATCAACAATCCGAACCCTTCCAGCAACGAATTACTCTTAGGTCAACAACTTGCCGCGGCTTACGCCGATCTTGCGAATCGAGAGATGGTCCTCAACGCAACGAAGAATGCCCTGGCGATGGATCAATTGCCAGAGTACATTGCCCGGGCGTTGCCCAACACGCAATTGATTGAGATTACGGTTAACGATATTGACCCGCAACGCGCCCAGACAGTTGCCAACGAATTATCCGCTCAATTGATCCTTCTGAGTCCCACCAATGCCCCCTCTGAGGAACAAGGGCGCCAGGAATTCATTCACCAGCGGTTGAACAATCTTGAGGCACAGATCAATGAAACCGAGTCCCAAATCGAGAAACTGCAAGTAGAGCTGGCGAATACGTACAGCGCCCAGGAAATCAATGCCAAACAAACAGAGATTTCTTCTTTACAGTCAAAGCTGGATACGATGGAGAACAATTATGGTCTATTGCTCTCCAATACGCAAAAAGGGGCGATTAACACGTTGACGATCATTGAACCTGCGGATCTACCATCCCGTCCGATCGGGCCCAGGAAAGGATTGAGTATTCTGCTGGCGGCAGCCGTTGGATTTATATTGGCAGCTTGCGAAGCCTATCTTCTTGAATTTCTGAATGACACCATGAAATCGGCCGATGATGTGGAGCGCTTATTTTCGGCTCCTATTATTGGCCGTATTTTTGAGCAGATAGATAAGAAGGACGGAGAAAACCAGCTATTTGATGCAGATGACTTGCGACACCCGATAGCCGACGCGTTCCGCGGCTTGCGGACGAATATTGAGATCACTCAGGCGGATCGACCCTTAAAGACGATCCTCGTCACCAGCCCAGATATCGGGGATGGAAAAACTTCCGTGGCCGCCAATCTGGCCCTGTCCCTTGCCCAAAGAGACAAAGAGGTGATCTTGCTCGACGTCGACTTGCGGAGGCCGAACATCCATAAATTTTTTGGGCTGGACAACGACCGGGGTTTGGTTGATCTGATCTCAGATGGTGCTGCCATCAGCGATGTGCTTCAATTCAAAAATGGTAGGAAAGTAGGAGTGCTTACCTCTGGTGAACCGCCTCTCAAGCCTACCGAGATCCTGAGCTCCAAGAAGATGGATCAGTTGCTGTCCAAGTTGCAAGAAACCGCCGATGTTGTGATTATTGACGGCCCTCCTTTCATCGTTGCTGATGCCATGGTCATGGCTTCCAAGGTGGATGGAGTCATAGTAGTTGTACGGCCGGGTCATACGCGCCGATCCCTGGCTCTTGGTGCTTTAGAGCAGATTAAGCTGACCGGATCCAAGGTAGTTGGAGTGGTTCTCAATCGAATCCCCCTCCACGGTGCAGATTATTATGCTGGCAAGAGCTATCTCTATACCTACTATAGCAGCACCTATGGAGATGCGCTCGAAGGCAGAGAAAAGAAACTGGAGCTAGAGAAATTGATGGAGAGCCTCTTGGCTTATTCCAATAAAGCCACCAACTTCGTCAAGTATCTCTTCAAAGTCGTTTTCAAACTTAGCCCCAAGTAACGCGTTCTCCAATCTTGTTTTGCCACCAAGGCAAGGTGCCAGTCACCTTGCCTTGATTTTTTAATGAGCTATTGGACATTGGTTCCCTGTATGCCGATGCTTTGACCTTTAACATAAAAAGGCACTCAATAAGTGCCTTTTGAGTAGCGGGGGCATTCGAGTACCGAGGTGAGTGCTGGCTCCCACAAATATATATTTCGATAGCGTGAGCGCTGGTTGGAGGGTCTGAAATGGGCCATTTGAGTCAACCTATGAGATAAACCATGCGTTTAACCCTTCATATCCCCAGAAGAAACTAATTGCCCAACAGGAGTATCCTTTCTGCAAAAGTTTTGTAGGCAATCTATCTGCAAGAATGACGCATTCATTTGGATATAGAGTATTTGGACTATTCTCCTGATTGGGGAATATAACTTCCTTCTACCCATTTCTGTCCCTGAGGTCCAATCTCCTTTTTCCAGACAGGGACGATCTCTTTAAGACGATCGATCCCATAGCGCGCCGCAGCAAAGACACCCGTATTGCGGTGTGCGGATGTGCAGGCGATCAACACCGTCGGTGTACGCGGATAAAGCTTGCCGATGCGCTGAACGATCGCGATCCCTTCCACACTATCCCAGCGCTCACGGATCTCATCAGCGACCTGCTTCATCTTCGCTTCCGCCATGGGTTTGTAGGAATCATACTCTAGATATTCGGTCTCATGCAGATCATCGCGTGCAGTGACTCCCCGCACCATGCCCGTGAAGATCGCTGCTGCTCCTGTGGATGTCAACGTGATCTGTTCGAGTAGACTGTTGATGTCAATCTCGTCTTCCGTAATGGAATAAATGGTTGGGAAATTCATTTTGCTATCCACCTGAAACGGGCGGAAAGAGTGCGATCTCGGCATTGTCCGGAATGACGGTTTCGTCAAAGGCATATTCCTGGTTGACCGAGAGTAGCGTGTGACCTATCAACCCCATCAGCATAGGATATCGTTCCACCAGGATGGATTTGAGACTGGCGACAGTTGTGTTTTTGGGGATCTGTAGTTCCACCGAACGTACGCCGACGTGGTCACGCAGGGTCGCAAAGAATAGGGCTTTTACATCATTCATATTATCCTCCGATCTGGCTCATGCCACGTCGGGTTTCAGCGGGCATAGCAGCCAGCATATTGTGATGTTGAGGCTTACCGAGAAGGGCTTGCTGGAAATACCGGTCCAGCGGTTGGCCTGCGCGCAGCGCATCCCGCATCGATACTTCACTGGGACTGACAAGGCACGAGCGTAGCTTTCCATCCGAAGTTAATCGCAAGCGATTGCAGCTCTCGCAGAAGTGTTCACCCAGTGGGGAGATGAATCCCACCGTGCCTAACGCGCCGGGGATCTGGAACGTCCGTGCAGGACCATTGCCGCGTGGAGCGCTCACAGATTGAAGATCCATATCTACAAGCCTCCCGTGCATTTCCTGCACGGAGACATAGCGCTCATCCGGTGCCGGGAAACCTTCGCCCCACTCCTGTGCGTTGCCGATCGGCATGACTTCGATAAAGCGCACATGCCAATCGTGCCAGGTTGTCAGCCACGCCAGAGCAGGCAACTCGTCTGCATTGAGTCCCCGCACGATAACGGTATTCAGCTTGATCGGCGCGAGATGCGCCTTCTCAGCCGCCGCAATCCCCTTCCAGACCCGTTCTATCTCTCCCCCACGGGTGATCTGCTTGAACCTGTCGCGATTCAGAGTGTCCAGACTGATGTTGAGACGAGTCAGGCCAGCGTCAGCCAGCGGCCGGGCAAGTCGTTCGAGCAACATCGCATTGGTCGTGAGGCTCACCTCTTCGATGTTTTGGATGGCTGCGATGCGGCGTACGATCTCAACTATATGAGGATGCACGAGAGGCTCGCCGCCAGTAAGCCGGATTCGCTTCACTCCACCCTGAGCAGCCGATTCAACAACCCGAACGATTTCATCCACTGATAATTGCTCGGAGAGCGGCTGCCACTGCACACCCTGTGCAGGCATTCAATAGACACAGCGTAGATTACAGCGGTCTGTCAGCGAGACGCGGAGATAAGTGATGGCGCGCCCGAAAGGATCAAGGAAGTTCATAGGGCAAATAGTGAGTTGAACCAGTAGGTGCTAACAGCAATGGTCAAGATGATACCGAGAGTACGACGCACGCCTGTGTTCGAGAATTTTAAGGCCCCAAGCTGGCTGCCGATCAAAGCTCCGAGCAGCCCCGCTGGAAGAAGCCACCAGCCAAAGTGACCGAAGGCCAGTGTGCCGCTTGCAACGCGACCGATTAGCCCACTAACAGAGTTGATGGCAATAAAGCCGCCTGCAGATGCCGCGGCTTGTTTGGATGTTCCCCACTGCATGAGCAGGATAAGCGGTGAAAGGAAAATGCCGCCACCAATGCCTAGCATGCCCGAGAGCAGGCCGATCACTGCGCCTGTGATCAGGGCCGCCCTCAGTGGAAGCCGGTGCGATATCCAGGTTTCGGATTCTGTCTGTGTGCGGAAGAAAACCATGCGTACTGCAAGATACGTGAGCATCACATAGAGCAGTGTGGTGTACGCTTGCTCTGAGATCTTCATATACCCGCCAATAAATGCAGCAGGCACAGAAGTGACCAGGAAGGGAACAAGCAGACTCTGTTTCAGATGTCCGGCGCGCTTGTAATTAATTAACGAAATAGATGACACTAGAGTATTAAGGACAAGGGCAGTACTGGCCATAACGTTGACAGGAATATCAAAAAAACTCATCGCCGTGAGATAACCTGATGCGCCGCCAAACCCCGCGCTGGCATACAACGTGGCTATGATAAAGACTAGCGTCGTCAGCAATGATGTATCCATCAGAATTAATTGTGCATCGAGAAGAGATGCATTTCCACAGGTGTTTGATAATAGGACCGACCCGCGCAGGCACAGCACATAGGTTGCCCCTCCACCATGACTTCACGTTCGTTCATGATCTCTTCGCCGCAGGAGACACAGTCCACGCGCATGCCAGGTCGCGAGACGATCTTCTCGACCAGGGTGGACAAATGGACTTCGGTAATGGTCACCAGCTTTTCGTCAGGCATGACCTGGTATGCCTGCATTTGGGCAAAGTAGTGACGCGACTCTTCGGGGCAGAAATCACAGGCTTGCTGGCGAACATCGATCACCGGGGCGACACGTAGAGATCGGCCCGTGGTTGTGTCGATGAATGTCGCTGCGACTTTACCATAATCTTCCACGCGCAACGTACGGTGTCCCACAGAGCAATTCGTGGCGGCGATAATGCCATCGGCAAAGCAACCGTCTGTTTCAATAATGATGAGCAGGCGCTTGCTTCCTTCATTTGCTTTCAGCCCCAAGGCATCCATTCCCGCAAGACCGATGCGCACGCCGAGAATTTGACGCGGGCAAAGGTGGTTGTGATGTTGTGCTGATTTTTCGAGTAGGGCGGATAGATCCTTCATGTTTTCTCCATCAAAAAACGACATCGTCCCAAGCAAGGAGACGACATCGCCAGTGTCCGGATGCGGCTCCTTTCCAAGTCAATCCCTTTCAAACGGGATTTCGGGAGGAAGTCCTGTTTTCGGGACAACCTTCGCCTTCCGTAGAAGGCTGTCCATCCTACCATGACAATTGTTTTAGGCAGAATGGATCGGAGTGATTTTATGGAACGAACTCTTCAGGAATTCATTCGTTTGTATGATAACGAAAAGAAGTATTTTCTACATCATCAATTAGGATAGTCTTTCTCATCACCTAAAAGAGTGACATGAAATATCATTTCGACAGCTCTTTCTTTAACTTATCCAGGTCATCTAGGACATCGAGTTCCGCTTTTAGTTCGCTCGAAAGAGATGAAAAATAAGCCTTTACATTTTTCACGAACTTGCCGATTTCGCGCGCCGAGCGTGCCAATCGTTCAGGTCCAAGGATCACTCCCGCCAATATCAAAATGACCAGCAGCTCACTTCCGCCGATTCCAAAAACACCATCCATATCAACCTCTTCCTATGAACGCGGCCAGAAGGATGCTGATGAGATAGAGTCCCATCAAGGGAGTCATGACCAGGCCCATGTTCACGGGATCCACTGTCGGCGTGACTGCCGCGGCGATGACTGCCATCGCCACTACGGCGTATCGCCATCCGCTCAGCAACTGCTTGGCGGTGACAAATTTCAGCTTCGCCAGGAACATAGTAATGAGCGGCAGTTCAAAGCAGACGCCCAGCCAGAACATCAGGCGCGTAATGAAATCGAAATAATTTTCAGGGCGTACCTGGGTGGTGATACCCATGAAGTTGGTCAGGAAGGGGATCGCGGAAGGTAGCATGACAAACCAGGTGAACAACACACCGGTTGCAAACAGAAGTGTGGCAAAGGGGACCATCACCAGAAACCACATTTGCTCTTTACGGTTCAAACCTGGAAGGATAAATGCCATGATCTGGTAGACAATGACCGGCATGCCCAGAATAAAGCCTCCCAGAAGGGAAACCTTCATGAAGATGGCAATGTTTTCCGTCAGCTCGATCGAAACCAGGCTTGCAATACCACCCACGGGGGTGGCCAGGTATTCAATCAACTGCTGGGAAAATGCAAAGCTGATACCTGTAGTGAGGATCAGTGCGAAGAACGCCTTGAAGACCCGGATTCGCAGTTCGTTGAGGTGCTGCAACAGCGGCGCGGAACTTTCCAGTTGCACGCTGGCTTTGCGATGGGCACGCCCAAAAGCGCCAAAGACGCCGCCCCAGTTGCGCTTGCGTTTTTCCGTAGCGAACACTTTTGCGGTCACTGCCGAATACTATCCTTTGCTTTCCGGAACATCAGGAGTTTCGTCGCCCTTGAGTCCTTTTTGGAAATCGCGTACGCCTTTACCTAACTCGCCTGCGATCCTGCCGATACGTCCCACGCCGAAGATGAGGACGACGATGACGAGGATGATGACCAATTCGGGGGTACCCATATGAAACATGTTAATTCTCCTATGCGTCTTTATCAAGACGGAATGATTGGGGCGTTGTCACGTCCACTTTGAGCTCGCGCAGTACCTGTTCATTATCACGCGTTTCGATCACACTGGTCGAAATAGCAACGTCAATATTCAATTTCTTCAAACTATTGATCTTGTTGACGTGAAATTCCAAACTGTTGTGTTGTGCACTGATTTCATAATCGCGATAACCTGACCGATCAAAGGCTTGCTTTACAGCGGCGATATCTTCACCAAATACCTTTGCGGTTTTGATGAAATAATCCCTTTGTGAAAAGGCCATACGTTTCGGTAGCTGATATCCACTGTTTTGTTGGTAGATTTGGCCGGTATGCTTGTTTTCAAGAGAGCAATAATGTACGCCAATCTTCAAGCCTGCCATCAGTGCAAAGTCTAGGAGTTCAAGGCAGACCGTCTCACTACCAGCAATCGGAAGTCCGCCTGCATACCAGTAGTCATATAACACGCGGAATGGACGAGCTTTGACCTTATAGTTCTTGTCGCGAAAGGCTTCAACATTATTGAACGGGAAACAAAACTCCAGCAGGTTAATTCCGAAGATTCCCAACTGGTCGAGTTCACGCAGCACATCCTTCATTTCTTCGAGTGTATCCGGCAGCACTGGCATCTCCACCATCACAAATGGGATATATTCACGAGCCAGGGCAATCCTGTCATATGTATATCTTTGCCCCTTGGCAAGATCATGCATGCGTATGCTGAAACGAATTTCCTTCAAGCCGGATTGCTGCAAGGACTGAAGAGTCTCGCGATCTAGATGGTCGCCACTGGTGTAGAGACGAGTGTGCGCCTCAGGATAAAGCTCACGTGTATGTTCAAAGAAGCGGGCTGTCTCCTCCTTGTGCAGAAGCGGTTCCCCGCCCGTCAGCGCAATATGCCCCAGGCGCGAATTTGCGCGACGCAGATCATCCAACTCTCCGATCACGTCACGCGTATGCTCACGATAATGTTCATAGTTTTCCTGATTCGGATTGAAGCAGTAAAAACAATCACGATGACACTTCAGCGAAATAAAGAATGTGAAACTACCAACACCTTTTTGACAAGCTACACATGAGCGTGAAATACGATTGACGTAAATGCTCTTGGAATCATTGCGAGCCAGCGCACCTTTTTTTCTTAGCTCTGCAATCTTCTGTGCAACGGCGGGACTCGAATCATCCGCTTCAATCCCCAGACCCATCGCGCGGATCTGCGCAATAAAATCATCATGGATCCGCACGTATTTGTTGGCATACTCGCGCAGGTTCGGATTCTTGATTTCATTCAACGTAGATTTCGTCACACCCAGGATCATGAACCGGATTCCTTTACAATCTTCTTCGCTAGCATGGACCCAAATGGATGGGTGCGGCGATACTCACATAATGGACATAACCTCACACCTGCGCGGGCTGCCATGAAAGTCTTACAACGTTCACAGCGGACCGTTGGGCCAGCTTTCACTACAGTAGGCTCCTTCGTTCCGAAAACTTGTTCAAAGGTTGGCGCGTGGTTGATGGTGATCGCGTCCGGCTGGCAAACATGCCCGCACAGATCACAACCGATACACTTCTGCACAGCGAACGAAATGGAAAAGGTCATCTCTTCCTCGTTCTTAGAAAAGCATAGCGCATCGGTGGGACAGGCTTTGGCACAGATGCCACAAGCGGTACAGGATTCAGAGATTGTTAAAGTGGCAAAACCAAAATCGTTCAACGCAGCCTCTGAAGCCGCGGGAGCGGGCAAATGTGA
>DATHUN010000649.1:0-15605 GCA_035462205.1 Anaerolineales bacterium | reverse complement strand
TTCGATCAGGCAGTGCAGTTCAAACAAGCCGCCTTGGAGTACTACGAAAAGTCCGGCGATCAATTCGGAGTAGGTATGATTTGGTTTGATCTGGCACAGATCAATCTCTCCCGAGGAAATTTTGAACAGGCATTTCATGCCTACAAGGAACAAAGGCGAATTTACGAAAGGGCCGGAAACAGACGTCTGGTCGGCATTAACTTATCCTGGGAGAGTCTGGCTGCTTCGCGTTATGGCACCTTAGAACACGCACTTGCCATACGGAAGAAAAGCCTTGAGATTGCCCAGGAGGAGAATAGTCTGAATGATACTTCCTGGGCTCTATGGGAACTGGGCGAAGTTTACCGGCTCATGGGAAACTTTGAGCAAGCACAGACCTGGTATCAAAAATCGCTTCCCTATTTCGAAAAAATTCAGGAAAACAACGGCATTGGATCCTATTTCCGTGGACTGGGCGACATGGCATTGGCGTTGGGACAATGGGAGGAGGCATACCAACAATTTCAAAAGTCGGTCCGTGCCCTTGCTCAGGAGCATCGGGCATGGAGAGTTTGGAGTCTTGCGTATGCACAGGCAGGCTTAGGACGCGCTCTGATTGGGCTCGGAAAATTCTCTGAAGCCAGAGAAATACTACAGAAAGCAATTCACAACGCTCCAGAATCCAACGCTTGGGATTTGATCTTCCTTCCGCTCCTGGGGTTTGCCAGTCTGTTTGCAGCGCTGGGCAAATCGGAACAGGCTATTGAGTTATCCGCTTTTATTCTCAGCCAGCGCCTTAGCTGGAATGAGACGAAACGCCAGGCGCGCGAAGTCATCGAATCGGCTTCACGTAATTTGCCTGAGGAAGTGGCACGTGCCGCCCAAGAACGCGGGCAGGCGATGAACATGGATCAAGCTATCGCGCTTGCGTTGCAAGAGGATTGATTACTCTCTCCTCCCCCTTGAATACATCGCGAATCCAATCGTTCCAAGTGTCAGTCCCGCAACCGATGCTCCCCACGAGAAGAAATTCAAAAAGAACGTCGACTCCACCACTTTGATCACCATCAAGAAGGGCAGGACGATTCCCAACAGCATCAGCACAATACCCAAACCAAGAAGGAAGCGGGGCGAATTCATGAAGTTATTCTCCCGTGGAAACATTTATCCCTACTGATGCCTGTGCATTCGCTGAACTGCCAACAGGACTATCTTTATAAAGCCAGCACGCCACAAAATGTTCGGGCTCCGGCTCGAAATCCGGCGGGAATTGAACGTCACATAAACCCGCCATGAAATGTGGACAGCGCGGGTGGAAGCGGCAGCCGGTCGGCGGGTGGACGAGACTGGGCGGCTCACCCGGTGGGACTTCCTTGAAGGTATCGGCATTATGTGCATCCGGGTCGGAAGTGGCGGCGAGCAGCGCGTGGGTGTAGGGATGTAACGGATTCTCCAGCAGCCGGCGCGTATCCGCCTTCTCGATCAGGTTGCCGGCGTACATCACAAAGATACGTTTGGAAAAATATTTGACCGTAGAAAGATCGTGGGTGATATAAATGACCGAAAGACCATGCGATTCTTGAAGGGCGCGCATCAGTTTCAGAATCTCCACGCGCACGGAAGCATCGAGCATCGAAACCGGCTCATCGGCGACGATCAACTTTGGCTCGCGCAGCATGGCGCGGGCAATCACGATACGTTGCTGCTGTCCGCCACTGAGCATGTGCGGGAACTTCTCCAAAAAATCGTCCACGGGATGGAGCTTCACTTCGCTCATCACTTTGCGAATGCGATTTAGGCGCTCTTCCTTATTGCGCATGCCGCTGATGATCAGCGGCTCCTCCAGAATCTTTTGGACGTTCATGAACGGTGGCAAGGCGCCGTATGGATCCTGCTGAACATAGCCAACCTTGAAGCGATAGCGCTGCAGTCCATCTCCATTTAGCTCGGATAAATTCTCATCGTCAAAAACAACGTCGCCACTGGTGGGGATATTCAGCCCGATGATCGTTTTCATCAGGCTGGACTTTCCACACCCTGACTCGCCAACAATCGCCACCGTTTCTCCCTCCGCCAGGTCAAAGCTGACACCATCCACCGCCTTGACGTAACCCGCGTGCCCGAATCCGAATCGCCGCAGCTCATACCAGACATGTAGATCATGGACGGAAAGCAGCGGTTCGGACTCGTTAATGGTCGGCGTATTCATTATCACCTCTCGCAATTCAGTAATCATGTCAGTCTCCTGCTGTCACACCTGCACCCACCGCAGGTGCGCTGTTGCGAGCAGAGCGAAGCAATCTCCTCTTTAGCGAGCGAATCCTCGAGATGAGATTTAGCCATCGAAACAGGAGATTGCTTCGTCGCTACGCTCCTCGCAACCCCGCCAAAAGAAGGCGGGGCAATGACATAGTAGTTATCTCTTCTCCGTGGCAGAACCGAAGCCGGTTTGCAAGCCTTTCAGGCATTCCATCATGCCCAGGTGACGGCAGTCATGCGTCAGAAACACAAGCAGGTTCAAGCGGATCTTTTCCACTTGCTTTCGTAGTTCCTCACTCACCCCGTTAAAGTTCGCATATTTCGAGTCCAGTAATTCCACGAATGCCTCGATGGCTTTATAGGAAGCATGTAAGTAACCCAGCAGTTCTTCCTTTTTAGGGATCGGCAATAGCGCCGCCGTTTCATCGCTCAAGCCGGTTCCCACGGTTTCATACAGTCCCGGAGGAAAACCCCATTTTTGCGCCAGCCCGTCCCTTTGCCAGATCTGGATCCCATCTCCGAACTCCGAACCGATCTCCGGGTAATATTGTAGAAGGGCAGCCTTGAGATAATCAGATTCGCGCGCCAGATGCCAGAGATGAAATCCAATCGAGGTACTGTAGCCTTCGGGTTTCCAACGCAATTGCTCGTCGTTCAATTCCCCGGCCAGATTGATTACAACCCGATGGATATCCTGAAAGGATTGGAGCACATCATACGAAGCGGAAGTTGGCATGGACAAAACCCTTTGAACTTGTTTGGTTGGCTGCTGTCGTTCCTTCACAGTGAACTCCCCAGGCGGGATAATTTGCAAAGAAAGAGGAGTATACGGTGGGAGAAAGAGCAAAGCGTTACTCATATAACCAGCACTTGACCTTGCGCCCGTTTTTTTTGAACATGGGCGGCTCCTCGTCACATTTCTCAAAACGGAACGGACAACGCGCCTTGAAGCGGCAGCCGGTCGGCAGGTTGATCAGGCTCGGCGGCTGCCCGGTGATAAACATGGGATCCGAGTCACTATGTAAGCGCGGGACGCTTGCCATCAACATTTGCGCGTACGGATGCAACGGCGCAGGGAAGAAATCCTTGGCGTGTCCCGTTTCGACGATCTGACCGGCGTACATAATTGCCACCTCATCTGCTAATTCACTGGAAGTCGCAATGTCATGTGTGATGAGGATGAAACTAGTTCCGAGCTCCTGTTTGATGCGCTTGAGCACGTTCATGATGTTAGCTTGCGTGAGCAGGTCGAGGGCGGAGGTGGGCTCATCGAGAATGATCAAGCTGGGACTGGTGACCAGCGCCATCGCCAATGCCACGCGCTGGCGCATGCCGCCACTCAACTCAAAGGGATAACGGTCCAAAAAATCCTCTGGTACACCGACATGCTTGAACATGCGGCGGGCAAGCTCGAGGGCTGCCTCTTTTTTGACTCCCAGATGGACCATGGCAGGCTCGGCAACCTGCTCGCCAACTTTCAAGACCGGGTTGAGGGCGTTCATCGCCGCCTGTGGGACCAGAGACATCTGCGCCCAGCGAACATTTTGGCGGAATTGTTCCTCGTCGTACTTCATCACATCCGTGCCCTGCAGGTAGACACTGCCACCGTAGGACTCCACATTGCGCGGCAGTAACCGCAGGATGGCTTTCGCCAGCGAACTTTTGCCACAGCCTGATTCTCCGAGAATGACTACGGCACGGTTGGTATCGAGCTCAAAGTCCACACCATCGACTGCTTGGACAGTTCCGCTGTTGGTCTTGAAATGCAGAACAAGATCTTCGATCTGCAACAGTTTTTGTGCAGTTGGACTCATATATCCCTCAACTTGGGATTAAAGATTCGATCCAAGGCGAAGCCAAGCATGGCAAAACCCAGACCTGTAATCATCAACAAAGTGGCCGGTTCCAAAATCCAGTAGTAGTAGCCGCGATAGAGAGCGCCGTTGGCATTGGCGTCTTCGATGATCTTGCCCCAGGTGGGCAGAACGGGATCTCCCAGACCGAGCAAGGCAAGTGACGCTTCCAGGAAAACGAACGCAGGGACAGAGGAAACCAATCCAGGAATGAGCAAGGGAATCATACGGGGAATCAGATAGAAAAATACGATCCGCGGACCGCTTGCGCCATAGGCTTTTGCTGCTTCGATGTACATTGACTCTTTGACCTGGACGAAGATCGAGCGATAACCTTTGATCGCTCCGGTAAAAATGCTGAGCAGTATTGTTGCGCCAAGAATTACCCAGATGCTGCGTGAATAAAATGTGCCGATCATGATAAGAATAGATAGGAACGGTAGCACGAGATTGATCTCGGTAATGCGCTGGATCAATTCGTCGAACCAGCCGCCATACCACGTTCCTAACGCAGCAATGACCATTGTCAGCACGGAGGTGCCAAGCGAGGCGATCAACCCGAAGGCAAGGGCGACCGGAGTGCCCCAGAGCAGAGGCACCGTTAGATCGCGGCGTGCCTGATCGGTTCCCGCGAGCCCGTAGACCTGTCCATGAAAGACATATTCGATGTTGATATCGGAATCGGGCTCGAAGGTTGTCCCGAGGATCTGCAGCTGATATTCCCCTTTAACGATCTTACCAGTTTCCGGATTCATGAATAATTGCGGGATGACATCCTCGGTTTTGAGGCGTGTCTTTAATTTCTCATCCTGGGCAAAGCGATAGGTTTCCTTCTGGTTGATGGCAAGATTCGTGATGCGAATCTCGCGACCATCGGGGGTCAGCCATTTTACCGAAAGGAAGGGCTGTTTCTCCTGATACTTGGACGAGATGTATAGGATCATGTCCTGCGGGAAATAATCGGAGGTAAAAGTAAAGGGATAATTGATGGTGAACGTGGAGGTGCCTTCCTTCCCCGGGGTCACCTCTTTGGGCATGCTACCATCGATCGTCCGCACCGCAAACGACTCGGCGTATTTTTTCGAGGAAAAGAAATTTACCCAGGAAGGCGCGGCAAACTTTGGGTTCTGGTACCAGACCTGCTCTCCGCCGCGCCACAAACGGATAGCTTCACGGTAGGGAATCTTGACCATGGCATAAAACGCGGTGAAGACCAGGGCAAATACCACCAGCATGCCCATCACCGCTGAGGGGTAGACCAAAAGTTTTTGAAATGCATTTTGGATTGCTTTCATCAGCCGCCTACTTTCACGCGCGGGTCCACCAGCGCGTAAAGGAAATCGAGCAGGAACACGGTCAATGCCAGCAGGTAGGCATAGATGATGGTAGAGCCGACAATGATGGGAATGTCATAAAGACCAATGGCTTGATAGAGTGTCCGTCCGAGGCCGGGCCACAGGAAAACAGTTTCGGTGATCGTGGCGCCTGTCCATAATGTGATGATGAGCAGGGCGAAATTCGTGATGATGTTCGGCAGGGTGGGACGCAGGATATATCTGCGCTCGACATCGCGGGACGGCAACCCCTTTGCCTTCGCCATATCCACATAATCTTCGCTGGAATAGATCAAGAAAAATGTGCGGTAGTTATAAATGCTCAGGAAAAAGGAGCTGAGCACCAGCGATAAGGCTGGAAGGAACATATGCTTCAACAGACTCAAGGAGTAATCGACCGGGTTGGCTGGCGGAGGCGAATCGACCATGCCGCCAAAGGGAAGTACCTTCAGCAATGCGGCAAAGATTAAAATCAAGAAGATGCCATAGAACCAGGGTGGCACAGCGGAAGTCGGTGATAAGGCGACCACGAGCTTGTCCCAAAAATTGCCATAACGGCGCGAAAGGTTGAGCGCCAGAAAGATGCTTGAAAAGAACAGGAATAGTTGAGATGTCCCCATTAGCAAGAGAGTAGCAGGCAGCCGTTCCAGGATGATCAGGCGCACCTGCTTCGACCCACTGTCGCTGGTCATGTTGTGGGCGCGGCCGAGCCGCAACAACAAGGCATTCGATAAATAACGGAAGTTGCGAACCGCGATCGGGACATCCAGCCCGATGCGTTTCTCTTCGGAGGCGATCCGTTCCTCGATTAGCTTGCGGCGCGCCTCGGGGTCCATTTTCTGCATCGCCGGGTTGGCCGCGATCGCCTGTGTAACGCGGTCACCGATCTCGTTGCGCATGATCTGGTCCACATAGCCGCCCATGTTGGCGATCATGATCGTCAGGTAAATGCCAATCACAACAGTGACGCCCAGCGTCAAAACGCGTGTGAGCACGTATCGCGACACGCGCAGGAATGTGCTGTTGCTGGCTGCTTTCTTTACTTTCAGATTTTCATTTGGCGTTTGCGCCGCAACTGCCATATCTCCTCGCAATCCATAGTGATGGAGGTGAGGGGCTACCCCACCTCCATCGCTAACCGGTCAAACTCTGTTTACGGAACGACCACGAAATCGAACGATGTGAACGACGGGACAGCCACAGGCAGAGCCACAACCGCAACTTCCAATCGGGCGGAACCTGTCTGCAGCTTGGAGGTAGTTTCCGCGCTCAATGTCACCTGAAATTGACCCTCACCAACAGCGGTGGCATCGCCTACTTCTACAACCGCGCCGGTGGTATCGTACAAGATATACTTCAGGTTCTTGATATCGGCATTGGCATACGGCTGATCCTTGAACGTGACAGTTGCATCAAAGACCGCTTCGTCGCCAGCCTTGACCTGTCCCTCGCCATCGAGCACAACTGTGGCAAGCTTCGGTTCAGCAAATGCTGCCCAGCGATCGGACGTATCCACAAAGTCGGCATTCTGCTTCAAGACCAGAGACTTCTCGGTGGTGAAGACTTTATCGAGGAAGTAGGGACCGGTGCCGATCCAGAAGTGACCGTGAGAGTCATACCATTTCTTCATGTTGGCATAACGCAGGTCGGCTTCTTCCTTGGTGATGTACTGGCTCAAGGTCGGCTCATACGGAATGTACGATTCGCTGGCGGCCTGATCCAAATACTTGCTAAGGATATCGAGGCTAGGGCCGCCCACCCAGCTGGTCTGCTCGACCTGCAGGGTATCGGCTTTATTGGAGGTGTACGCCAATTCCTTGTTGGCTTCTGCCAGGTTCGAAATGGCGAAGATGTTCCAGCTGTTTTCGCCGGAGAGTCCGTATGGCGAAAGCGGCCACAACGGCAGGACGTTCAATTCTGCATCGGCATTGTAGGCATCGTTGTAGGCTTCGATTGTCAACGGGTTGGTGGAAGTGATGCGATAACCCTTGAACGATTCCAGCGCGGCTTTCAAACTCGGGACGAGGGATTCGTCATAGATCGCGCTTTCGGGTTTGGCATTGTCAAATCCCATAATCATCGACATGACAAAGTCACCGACCGAGAGAGGGCTGCCATCGTGCCACTTGACCGTGTCGAACAGATCGGTCGGATAAATGACCACACTCTTTATATTGGCGGTGGTACCATCCGGGAATTTTTCGGCGGCGGTGATGAAGCGCTGTTCCGTGGCGTCCCAATCCACCCATGCATCGGGCGGGACAGGGATTTCATCCTCGGTTTTAACCGTTAACCAGTCGAGGTTCTCCTTGATAGGAAGACCGGCCTTGTAGGTGAGTTCGGCGCTTTCGATGCGCTGCGGCCAGGCGAGACCGGTGTATGGATCACCCATCAAGCCGCCCGAACCAACCGTATTGGCGGTCCCCATGGTGGTAGAGCGCATGATGTTGGTATCCCAGATCCAGTTGCTACCTGAGACGGTGTTCCACGGCTCGGTGAAGAGATCGGATGTGCCGACCTTCAATGTGCCGCCTTCCTGGTCCTTGAAGCGCAGGTTATAGGGACCTACATATGCACCTTCTGCACCGGCAGCCAGATCGTAGGTGACCTGGACGTTGTTATTGAACGGGGCATACTGCACCTGCTCGATTGTAAAGACCTGCAGGGAATCCTGAAGCGATAACTCCAGCGCCCGAACCATCATCTGGCGGCGTTCTTCAGGCGTGTTGAATGCACCTTGTGCCAGATCATCACCCAACTTTTGGAATTCCTCATCGGCAACGTTCGAAATGAAGGGATCTACGCCCTGAACACTGGAATTCAAATACATCTGCTGGATCTGCGAGCGCTCGTCGCGTGTCAGACCACTGGGCAGCCAGCCAGCCGTGTAGAGATTCCACTGACCTTCGGCAGCCTTCGTGCCGCGCCAGATCGGAGCCGCCTCAGAGGACTTCTTGTACTGGCGGTCGACCGTGAAGCCGACTGCTTCCAACTGGTTGGAGACGTAATCGCCCATCGGCTTGCGGGTACCATCGCCATCGGAGCGGATCAGGAAGATCAGGGTGATTGGCTTGCCATTGAACTGCCACTTGCCATCTGCGCCAAGCTCAGCGCCCATGGCGGTCATCTCGTCGTTGATGATCTGTTTGCCTTTGTCCAGGTTATAGGCATACTTGCTTTCGAGCGCACGCACGGAATCGATCAAATCGGTGTATTCCACCAGTTGCGTGGTGATCGCCAAGAACTTGGGCAGCGAGCCACCCGCATAGATCTCCTGGTTGATGTAATTGCGATCGATGATCCAGTTCAGCGCTTCACGGATCTTGCGGTTGGAAAACGGATTCAACTTGGTTGTGTCCGTGAAGACCGCCGGGTTCATCATGACCGAATAACTTCCGCCTGTGTTGCGTGCAAATGAAAGACCGGCTTCTTTGATTGCGGGATACACATCGGAAGCCAGACCATAGGAGTACATGTCGATTGCACCGGCCTGGAGCTGGGATACAGCCGAATCACCTGCCACGACCGAGACGTCGATCTCATCCAGCCAGCCACCGTGCCGGGTCGTCTTGGGAACCTCGGTCGGAGCCGGCGTGGCGGTAGGCGCTTCGGTTGCTGCCGGTGCTTGCGTTTCCTGCACGGGTGATTCGGTAGCAGTTGCGGCTTGAGGCGCGCAAGCGGCGAGTACCATGCTGATCGCCACCAACAAACTGAGAACCAAATAAAGTTTTCTAATTTTCATCTTCTCTCCTTGAAAAAAATAATTTGGACTGGAAGGCATCGTAGCTGCTTCTCAATATGCGCACCTCCTTCATCTTTTATTTATATGGTCTGTATATAATGGAGGGAGGCGGAATACCAGGTTGCGTAGCCCCGGCATCCGCCTCTCCTTCAGTTTGGATTGCTTTCGCGAGGAGATTGAGAAAGCAAAGCAGGTTGCACCGCGCCGCATCCATCAAACCTGAAGTTCGGATCAGACCTCGGGTTCGCTGTGGTATCTATGCGGCGGTCAGGCTAATCCTGACCCACATCATACGTTCAGGGAGAGAATTCAGTATCCGTCTGCAAGTGTGTTTCACCCCCCACAGCAAGATGATTTGAGTTCCCTCTGGAAGCAGTCCTGGAGCAAGCATTTGACCGCGTACGCGGCCTATAAAAACCCCTCCTCGGAGGGGTATGGAAATAATTTATTTGTCCCATAAAATGGACACTAGATGTACTATACTGGATTGTAGAATAAGTAGATGATGACAGCCCTTCCCCGTCTCTGGGGACTCCTTTTTATTGTTATCCTCGCCGCCTGCGCGGGAATGGGAACGCCTCCCACCACGCTCGAGCCAACTGTCGCGCCCACCAACCGGCCCCCTGCCCTAAGCCGAGTCGCCCCCGCCTCCCTTCCAGAGATCTGTAACTGCGTCCTACGTTTTGACCATATTAGCATCGAGCAGGGACTATCGCAGAGCTCCGTGCGCGCCATCCTGCAGGATAGCCGTGGCTTTATGTGGTTCGGCACCGAGGACGGGTTGAACCGCTATGACGGCTATAATTTCAAAACCTTTAAGCCCGATCCCGATGTATCCAGTAGCTTAAGCGACCGTTGGATCAATGCCATCCTGGAGGATGAGCAAGGACTCATATGGGTTGCTACTGGGCAGGGCGGAATCAGTCGCTATGATCCCAGCACCCAGCAGTTCACGCGCTTTGTGCACGATACGCAGAATCCATCCAGCTTAAGCGACAATCATGTCAATGTACTTTACAAGGATAAAGATGGCAGAATCTGGATCGGTACCCATGGCGGGCTTGACCTGTTTAATCCAGCGACCAACAGCTTTAAAAATTATGCCTATGAGCCCCCGAAGTCGGAGGGTGGACTCACCAGTAAAAATATCACTGCTATCTTTCAGGATAACCGCGGCATATTTTGGCTTGGCACCAGTGTCGGCGGCCTCAATCGCTTTGACATGCAGGGCAACACGTTTACATCCTACCAATCCAGCCCGGAAATCCAAAACACCCTCAGCGATGATTATGTCACCGCCATTACACAGGGAGAAAATAATTCCTTGTGGATTGGCACCCAGATGGGCTTGAATAGGTTTGAACCGGATTCAGGAAATTTTGTGCGGTTTTACCACTCGGACAAGAACGAACAAAGCCTTGCCAGCAACATGATCACTGCGTTGAAAATAGACAGCACCGGCAACCTCTGGATCGGCAGCGATAAGGGCCTGGACCGCCTCAGTGAGGCCGGCAAGCGCTTCATTCATTACAGGAACGATCCCACGTATGTGCGCAGCTTGAGCCGCGATTACATTCTTTCGATCTATGAGGATCGCGGCGGCGTCTTATGGTTTGGAACCTATGGCGCAGGCGCCAATAAATATGACCGCCAGCGCGATAACTTTGCTTATTATCGGCATGATCCCACGGACAGTCATTCAATGAGCTCCAACATCATCATGCCGATCTTTGTCGATTCGGACGGCTATGTCTGGCTCGGCACCGATCTCGGTTTGGATCGCTTCACAAAATCTACAAACCAGGTCATACATTACAGGAATGATCCGGCCAAGCCAAGCAGTATCATTTCGAATGACATCCTTTCCTTGTATGAAGATCAGGATGGGTTTCTATGGATCGGCACCCGTAATGGGCTCGATCGTTTCGACCGCAATTCCTTCAGTTTCAAACATTACCAGCGCGACCCGGACGATCCGGCGAGTCTGAGCGCCAATCGGGTCTATAAAGTTTATGTCGACCGGCACAACAATCTATGGGTGGGCACTGCCGCCGGCTTGGACCGCCTCGACCGAGAGACCAACAAATTCATCCATTACCGCCCGCAGGTGGAAAACCCCAACAGTTTGAGCGGGCCGTATGTCAACTCCATTTTGGAAGATCGCGACGGAAAGCTGTGGGTCGGCACATTCGAAAGCGGCTTGAACCAACTGGATCCAAAAGCCGGGAAATTCACGCGTTTTCGTTACGACCCGCAGGATAAAACATCCCTGAGTAACGATGCTATTCAAGCCATTCATGAAGATGCAAAGGGACGCATCTGGATTGGCACCGGCGGTGGCGGCTTGAACCTTTATCATCCGGAAAGCAATTCATTCACCTATTACCTCGAAAAGGACGGCCTGCCAAACGGCGTCGTCTACGGAATTCTGGAAGATCCTAAAGGCAATCTGTGGATGAGCACGAACTTCGGCATTTCCCGCTTCAACCCCGAAACAAAGACATTCCGCAATTTTGACGAGGGGGACGGCTTGCAGAGCAATGAGTTCAACTCGAATGCCTATGCCATGGGCCGGGATGGCGAGTTCTATTTCGGCGGCATCAACGGGCTGACAATCTTTCTTCCTTTAAGCATCACCGATAATCCGTATGAACCGCAGGTGACACTGACCTCGCTTACACAGGGCGACCAGCCCATCGTCGTTGATTCGAGCGTGGAAACCACCCAAAGCGTCACCTTGCGATACCCCCAGAATTCACTCGAGTTCGAATTTGCAGCCTTAAGCTACAACCAACCGAACAAGAACCAGTACGCCTATATGCTCGAGGGCTTTGACTCGACCTGGCATTACATCAAGACAAAACGTAATGGGCGTTACACCAATCTGCCGGGCGGGGATTACACTCTCTTGCTCAGAGGCACAAATAGCGATGGCGTGTGGAATCAATCGGCGGCGCGGATCAATGTGACTGTGATTCCGCCTTTCTGGCAGACGACCTGGTTCCGTGTATTGTTGGGAATGGTCATCCTGGGCACTGTCTTCAGTGGTGTCCGATTGCGCACCCGCGCCATCCAGGATCGTAACCGTGAGCTGGAGCGTGTGGTCCGCGAACGAACGAGCGCGCTGGAAGCACGTAATCAGGAAATCCAGGCACTTTACGAAGCAGACGAACGCATCCTGCGCAATGTCAGTCTCAATCAGGTTTTTCAAACCCTGGTCGACGTCGCTGTGGACATGCTGCACGCTGACCGCAGTGTGGTCTTTGCCTGGGATGAAAAGCAGACCAAGGTGGTGCCGCGCGTGAGTCATGGATATTCGCCAGAAACGCTCAAGGTGATGGAGTTCAGCAAGGGCGAAGGTGTCGTCGGTGAAGTCCTGGCCACCGGTAAGCCGGCGATCGTCCGGCAGATGGAACTGAATAATTTCCGCCCGGATGTGCGCGCCGCGCTGATCGCGGAAGGCATCCGCTCGTTTGTCCATTTGCCGATCGTTGTGGATCACAAAGTGATCGGCGTGTTCAATATTGGCTTTACGCGACCGAATCTGATCGGCGATGATACGACCCGTCTGTTCTCGGCGTTGGCACACCGCGCTTCGATTTCGATCGCCAACATGGAATTGTTCGAGCAGACGAAAGATCTGGCGGTGATGGAGGAGCGCAACCGTCTTGCCCGGGACCTGCACGACAGTGCCAAGCAGAAAGCGTTCGCGGCGCTCGCTCAGCTCGGCACGGCGCGCGGTATCCTCAACGGGCATGCAAACGGCGCAGGTATCCATCTGAATGAAGCCGAAAACCTGGTCAGCGATGTCATCCAGGAACTGACGTTCCTCGTTCAGGAAATCTACCCGATCGCCCTCCAGGAAAAGGGGCTGATCACAACCTTGCGGGAATACATCTTCGAATGGGAGAACCGCAACGATGTTACAGTACAGTTCACCTCTCGCGACGAGCGCCGGCTCGCCTTGGATTTAGAACAGGCGCTCTACCGTATTTCTCAGGAAGCCCTCGCTAACATTGCGCGTCACAGCCATGCCAGCCGGGTAGATATGTCCCTGGTGTACAATAGCGACTCGGTGCAATTATCCGTTTCTGATAACGGGTGCGGTTTCGATACAAACACGAAATCCCATGGCATGGGCTTGCGCTCGATCCGTGAGCGAGTCAGTAGTGTTCACGGCACGGTCCAGATTCAAAGCGCACCTGGGCACGGGACCAGACTGTTGGTCCAGGTACCAACCAAAGGCTAAGCCCCGCCCAAAAGCGGCGAGGTCTCCGCTACGCTACGAAAAGAGGCAAACAATGGCAAATAATCATCACAACCGTACGAGTATTTTGATCGTGGACGATCATGAAGTGGTTCGAAATGGAATCCGGGCCTATCTGGAAACTGTGAAGGAATTTCAAGTTATCGGCGAAGCGGCTTCGGGCGAGGATGCGATCAAGCTGGTCTCAGAACACATCCCTGACATCGTCTTGCTGGACTTGATCATGCCGGGCATGGATGGCGTGGAGACGACACGGCGGATTAAGCATATCAGTCCCCGTACGCAGGTGGTGGTGCTGACTTCCTACCACGAAGATGTGCACATCTTCCCCGCCTTAAAGGCTGGGGCGATCTCCTATATCTTGAAAGACATGAAAATGGAGAGGCTGGTGGATGTGTTGCACCGCGCTGCCCAAAAGGAAGTGACCTTGCATCCTCTCGTGGCTGCCCGCGTCCTGCAAAACTTGCGGAGCGACAATGGTGAGGAGCAGCCACTCTTCACCGAGCTGACCGAACGCGAACTGGATGTCTTACGCCTGATCGCCAACGGTATGACCAACAGCCAGATCGCCGAGAAATTGGTCATCAGCGAATACACCGTCAAAGGTCATGTCAGCAACATTTTGAGCAAACTGCATTTGGCAGACCGCACCCAGGTTGCCGTCTATGCCTGGCGGCAGGGATTGGTCAACCGGGAGCAGGTGGGCAAGAAGTAAAAGTGATAAGTGCGCTGACGTAGTACCCTTTGGGTAGAGAAGACGAAGCGCAGTTTACGTATAAGGCTTGTATCTCGTCTACGCTCGGCGCGATGGGCATTGAATTTGAAACCCTGCGCAGGTTGCAACCTTCGCAGGGTTTTTGTTGAGCATATTTGCTTACCGCAAATCCTGATAGCCGAGATCGACCATCCATTGGCAGAGGATAGGTCCACCATAACGATCGGGCTTGGGAGGGCCATACATGTCGACGGGGAGTCCGTTATTACCGCGAAAATAACCAGCCTCACCGATCAGTTGTTGTTCCGCGGCGGGCGAAAGTTCATGGTCGCCGATCGCAATGGCGTGGATATGAATGGGCGAGTCGGGATATAACTCTCCATATTCGCGCAGCCAGGCTGCAAAGCCTGCCACCCGCAAGGCATGAAGGACAGGCTCTATATCGTCCCACAATACGGTGTACGTTCCTCTGCGCAGAACCGAAAGGTCCACGGCTCCGCCACCAAGGTGCGTGCCAAAGGACGCGGACCCATTGTCATGGTAGCTGCCCTGGGTGATGGCGTGCCCCGTCAACTCGATTTCACCGCCATAGATTTCCTGAGCGTGAGCCAGCATTGCGAATGTGCGCTGATTCAAAGTCCAGCCGTTGATCTCCACCCGTGTGTAATCTTCGGGCGGTTGCAAACAACCAACGGGTTCCGGAGTGGAGGTGGGTAACGCCGTATCCGTAGGGGAAGGTACAACCGTGGCCGTGAGAGTTGGTGAGGGGATAACAGTCGCGGAGGGTAAAATGGGTGTATCGGTCCCTTGGGGCACCACCGATTGGCAGCTGACTAATCCCAGCGACAACAGGATCCATATTCGAACAAGTTTGCCCATAAGCTAATTATTACAGATAATCCTAAATAAGAGAGGCGCGGTAGAATCGTTGACATCATGCCGCTTCCATTAATCCTTCGCCGCCTCGTATATCAAACCGAAAAGCTTGCGCAACGCCTGCGGTTTGCATCTCCACCCACCGACTTGCCTGTTTTGCTTGGCATTTCATTCCCCAAGAGCGGAACTCACCTGCTCGACCAGATTTTGCTCGGCTTTTCAAAGGTTGCTCCTTATCCGAAGCGTTTGCATTCCTTCTATGCTGAGTATGAAGGAGAAAGCGGACGAAAACGGGAACCGGAGCAAGCGCTTGCCTGGCTCGATTCCCTGCGCCCGCGAGATATCGCCTCGGCGCATTTATTTGCAAGACCAGAAGTGGTCCAGCGCGTAACAACAGCGGAGTTTGTCCCGTATTTTATTTTTCGGGATCCACGGGATGTGGTCGTCTCGCATGTTTTTTATGTCACCGATATGGAAGCGCGGCACGTGCATCATCAATATTACGCCTCCCTGCCAGATTTCGATGCCCGGCTGAACGCCAGCATCTTAGGCAGACCGGATGCCGAGGTGGAATTTCCCG
>DATHUN010000648.1:0-7308 GCA_035462205.1 Anaerolineales bacterium | reverse complement strand
CCTGGCGACGGATGGCGCCTGGAATTATGACCACGATGGCAAGCTGGCATCCCAGGGGCGCGTGGATGATTCCTTGCTGGCGGGTGGGATGGCGGAACCGTTTTTCCACCGAATGCCGCCGCGTACCAGCGGAAGAGAATTGTTTGGGGCACAGCGCGCCGCGAAATACTGGTCGCAAGCCAGCCGGCGTGGACTTACACCGAATGACATCATTGCTACATTGACTGCGCTGACTGTTTGCTCGATTGAGCACGCCTATCGGACATTCCTACCCACTTTTCCGGAGGAAGTCGTCTGCAGTGGTGGAGGTGCGCGCAATCCTGCACTGATGGCGATGCTTGCCGAACGGCTGTGGCCAGCTCGCCTGACTACTTCCGAAGAATTTGGACTGAGCATCGAAGCCAAAGAAGCCATCGCTTTTGCGGTGCTGGCATACCAGACCTGGCACAGACGGCCCGGCAATATCCCTGCCGCCACAGGTGCGTCTCATGCGGTAGTGCTAGGGAGCATAACGTATTGAAGATTTGCCATAAGAAATATAAAGGTCGAATCAATTCCTCCGGTTTTCTCTTTTACAGTGAGGCTACCGCCAGTGAAATTTTGGAGTATGTATGGAGTCAACCCTAACCGAAGAGCGCAATTCTTTGACAACCGAGATTGACACTTTGCCTACGCTTGACATGCTGACACTCATCAATGCCGAAGACCAAAAAGTGGCACTGGCGGTTCATGACGAACTTCTTAATATTGCCGCCGCAGTGGATGCCATTACTGCACGGCTGCAGCGGGGCGGACGGCTGAGTTATATTGGCGCGGGCACATCTGGGCGGTTAGGTGTGCTGGATGCTTCAGAGTGTCCGCCCACGTTTGGTACACTGCCCGAAATGGTAGTAGGACTCATCGCCGGAGGTCCCGCCGCGCTAACGGAAGCCGTTGAAGGCGCGGAAGATGACTGGGAAGGCGGCGCGTCTGAAGTTGCAGAATTAAGTGTCAACGAAAATGACTGTGTTATTGGCATCGCCGCCAGTGGACGCACGCCGTACGCGATTGGCGGTCTGCAAGGGGCCAAAAAACGCGGCGCGCTGACCGTCAGTATCGCCTGCAACCGACCATCCCCGCTAGGAGAAGTGGCAGAGATTAGCATCGCACCCATTGTCGGACCTGAAGTGATTTCGGGCTCGACCCGGCTGAAAGCAGGAACTGCTCAGAAAATGGTACTGAACATGATTTCTACCGCGGTAATGATTCGCTTGGGCAAAACCTACTCCAATCTGATGGTGGATCTTCAGCCGACGAATGCCAAACTCCGCTGGCGGTCACGGCGGATTGTTGCGGAAATTACTGGTCTGGATTTGCAGCGAGCCACCGAAATTTTGTCCGCGTGTGACGGCGAAGTAAAGACAGCGATTGTGGCAATTTTGGCAGGAATATCGCCTGAACTGGCACGAATTCGATTGAACGAAACAGGCGGGTCTGTGCGAAAGGCGATTGGATAAAGTGTATCGGTGAGCTGCACTCGCTGCGTTCATAAATCAACGGAGACGAGATGGATTACATCCTTGGTGTAGATGGCGGCGGGACAAAGACTCTCGCGCTGCTGGGGGACTTGAATGGAATTGAACTTGGGCGCGGTGTAAGTGGATCGTCCAATATAAATGCGGTGGGGTTCGATGCGGCGTGCGCAGCGCTGGAAACAGCCACAAAGATGGCGCGTACAAACTATCCCGGTGAAATATCCGCGTTGTGTTTGGGATTGGCGGGAGCAGGAAGAATCGAAGAAATTGAGCAATTCCAGAATTGGGCAATCCATAAGTTTCCAAATGCGCTGGTGAGAGTAGTCAGTGATGCTGAAATTTTGTTGATGGCAGGTACCCCAGCCGGTCCAGCATTGGCACTGATTTGTGGTACGGGTTCGATTGTCTATGGACGAACAACAACAGGAGAAGTTATACGCGCGGGAGGCTGGGGATACCTATTTGGAGACGAAGGTAGTGGATATACCATTGGCATCTCGGCGCTTCGGGCGGTGATGCGAGCGCATGACGGGCGTGGCCCCGAAACACTATTGTCCAAATTAGTATTGGAGCGTTATGGTCTGCAAACTCCGCCCGAGCTCGTTCACACTATATACCGTACGGAGTCGCCCGCAGCTGCGGCAACCTTGTCCGATTTAGTGGAGCACGCGGCAGCACAAGGTGATGCTGTCGCGATCGCTATTCTGGAAGAATCTGCACAGGAGTTGGCTCGAGCAATTGCAGCAGTCTATCCGAAGCTTGGAACATCCCGTGCTCCATTGGTTATTACAGGAGGAACGATCTTGCATGGAAGATATCTTAAGAAGGCATTTAGCCACGCCTGTGAAACTGAGAAGTTGGCATTTACAAGGATTAATTATCTTGCAGAACCAGCAGAGGGCTCTTTGCGATTGGCGCGGAAACTACTGTTGGGATGAGTCAAAAGTTCCGATGATCCAATGAAGTCCTTGGGTCAATCGACAAGGTGCTTCTTTTCGGACAGTCTGCTCGTTTTTCACTGGATTGAAAAAGAAGAATTGATGCCGATGGGATGGAAAGATCCTATCAAGAATCTGAAGGGTACTGCAAAACCTATCCGAAATAGAACTGATCGCATATGGAAGTTCCCCGAGTCGATTATGCAAATCAAATGGAGATAGAAACTATGCAGAGCCCCACCCAAAGATTTCCTACGATCGGAGTACTAGCTGGTTGGCAGGTGTATGAGGGGAATGTACATGGATTTCTCGATCTCGTCTTGCGCGGCATCCACGCCGAAGCACAAAAGCGTGGATGCAACCTGCTTTTGGCATGTGGACTGGGGCATGCCAGTGGTCAGATCCGCCTCCAGCCAGCCTGGCCTGTAATCTCACCTGAAAATGACTTTGTTCCCGTAGGCCCGTGGAATACGGATGGCTTGATCGCGATCAATCCCCTGCTCGCCATGGAACGTTCGCAATATATTCAGCAAGTCATCGCCGGAGGACATCCGGTTGTCTTCGTAGGTCCGGGAGAAAAGGGAGCATCGGTGATTCTAGACAACGAGTCAGGGATACGCCAGGCGATAGAACATCTTGTACAACACGGTTATAGGCGCATCGCCTTTATCGCCGGGCACGAGAATAACGAAACAGATGCGGATAGCATGCTCAGGCTCCAGGCGTATCGCGATGCAGTTCAGCAGTATGGTCTGGAAAACGATCCGCGCCTGATCGTACATGGCTATCATGACATTGTCCGGGGCCGGCAGGGCATGCAGAAACTTTTGGATTCGAAAATCAGATTTGAGGCGGTGCTTGCCAGTAATGATCATTCTGCCATCGGCGCTATAGAAACGATCAGGAAAGCTGGATTACGGATGCCGGAAGATATCGCCGTGATTGGTTTTGACGATTGGCCCGATGCCACCGGCCAGGATCCGCCACTTACGTCTGTCCATTATCCGGTCGTGGAGGCGGGACGGAAGGCACTTGCCCTCTTGCTTGAAATCATCAACGGGCTGTCCTCGCCGGATAAATGTATCCAGGTGCCGGTGAAATTGGTAGTGCGGGAATCCTGCGGTTGCGTACCTGGGCGTTTGATGGGCACGGCAATCTCAGGATCAAAAGAAAAAGCCCAGTCTTCAATCTCCTCGCTGTCTGCCATTGCAACATCCATCCAGGAGGCCGCAAAGGATGAGACGCGTTTTCTCGAGACAGATGAGCTTTTCATTCTTGCTACACAACTGGTTGAAGGATTTAATAGTTCTCTTCGAGAAAGAAATCCGCCGTTGTTTCGTAAGGTCTTTTCCGAAGTTCTTAGGCAAGTCGAGGCAGCTGGCGATGATCCGTATGTCTGGCACACGGCGCTTTCGAGCCTAGAAGAAAGTGGACCTCTGTTCGCGACTGCCTGGAATAATGACTTAAAAGAACAGGTCGAAGAAATGATTCGTCAGGGGCGCATCGCCATCAGTAGCACCATCCGCCGGCAGTACCGGCAATATGTCTACAATAGGGGTTTCGTTGCAGATCAAGTTGGTCGCTTGACTTCACTCCTGTTCATGGCCGCGAATGAAAATGAGATTTTCAGTGCTCTTGCGGAATGTTTACAGCCGATCGGTATCCGTCATATCTTGGTAGGGTTCTTCGAGGTAGAAGGAAGTGACTCGGTGGCACAGACCCGACTCTACTCGACCTTCGAGGCGCCCAACGGCCCTGTTCATTTTCCAAGCCGACAATTTCCGCCCACCGGAATTTTCCCGGCCGGTGAGAATTTCAGTTTGGCACTTTTTCCCTTGCTGATCCACAATGTGGCCGAGGGCTACATTGCCGTGGATACGATTGACTTGGATACCAGCGTGAGTGTCGTGAGACAGCTCGCGGGTGCCTTTCGCAGCGTTCGGTTACACAAGGAAGCTCTTATCGGGCAACAGCTGGCAGAAGAAGCCAACCGCATGAAAAGCCGTTTTCTCTCCACCGTCAGTCATGAACTGCGCACGCCGCTCAGTTTGATTACTGCGCTGGCACGATCGCTGATTGGGCGACCAGACGAGTTTACCTCGCCTGGACAGGCAAGCATGCGCCACGATCTGCAACATATCTACGCCAGTGCCCAGCAGCTCGATGCATTGATTCGTGACGTGCTGGATCTGTCGCGAGACGAGGCTGGACAGCTAAGGCTGCTCTGCGAGCCACTCGACCTGAAGGAAGTCTGGCAGCCCATCATTATGATAGGACAACAGTTCACTCAGGATAAAGGTTTGGGCTGGCGCTGTGAGATCCCAGCAGACATGCCACCAGTCTGGGGTGACCGCACACGGCTGCGGCAGGTTGCCCTTAACCTGGTTAACAATGCGATCAAATTTACTGCGCAGGGCGAGGTCGCACTGATTGTCCGCACAGAGCACGGGATGGTGACAGTACAGGTCAGCGACACCGGGTTGGGGATCCCGCCCGACGAACAAGCGTTCATCTTCGATGAATTCCGGCAATCGGAGCGTACGACCGCGCGCGGTTACGGAGGTCTCGGCCTCGGTCTGGCAATCTGCAAAAGTCTGGTCGAGATGCATGGGGGACGTATCTGGGTCGAATCCACAGGTCAGGAGGGCATTGGCTCCACTTTTTTCTTTACGCTGCCCGTGATCGAGGCCGCCTCTGTATCGAGAGAAATGGCGCCCACTGTCACAGGCGGGTTCGTAGCCCTCCTCGCAGCAAAACACTCAAGCGCGGGGAATGAACTATACGACCAACTCGTTGACCACGGCTATCATGTCGTGAGACTTCAGATCGATGAAGAATCGTCCAGTCGGATATCACCGGTGTTGGACGCCGGACCGGGTGCAATCGTCGTAGACTCTAGTCTGGCACCTCGCTTTGGTTGGGAGGTTATCAAAGCACTCAAGGAAAGCCCGTTCACACAGGATGTACCTGTGCTCTTTTTCTCCCTGCAAAAGCAACGGGGCTCGATTCTGGAACTTGATTATTTAACGAAACCACTCAGCCCGTCTGAATTGATCGCGACGTTGGCACGCCAGGGATTACATGTTGATTCTTCGGCTGAGCGAAAGACGATTCTGTTAGTGGATGACGAGGTGGGAATCCTCGAGCTGCACGCTCGCATGATCCAATCCCAATTGCCTGCCTGCCGTGTCTTGCTCGCTCACGATGGACGCGAAGCTTTAGATGTAATTCGCAACGAATTTCCCAATCTGATTCTGCTCGATCTAATGATGCCCGAATTGGATGGATTTGGCGTGCTCAACGCGATGCGCACGGACGAAAGCATCCGCAATATCCCCGTTGTTGTCTTGACCGGACAGGTGCTTACCGCGGAGGATATGGTTCGACTCAATCAGGGAGTGGCAGCCATCCTTCAGAAGGGAATTTTCAGCACCCAGGAGACCATGACGCATTTGGAATCGGCCCTTGCCCGCAATCCCAGACTCGCGTCTGACTTGCAGCAGATCGTCCATAAAGGAATGGCTTATATACACAAGCACTACGCGGAACCATTCTCTCGGCAGGACATGGCGCGTCAGTTAGGGCTAAGTGAGCGCTATCTGACCCGCTGTTTCCGCAAGGAGATGGGCATTAAGCCAGTGGAATATCTCAATCGTTATCGTCTAAAAGAGGCCAAGATTATGCTGGGAACTGGTGCAAATGTTACACAAACCGCTCTTGCGGTTGGTTTCTCGAGCGTTTCCTACTTCACCCGCCTTTTCGAGAAAGAAGTTGGGGTATCGCCAGGTGCATACCGGCACACACATGCCAAACGATAGATCGCCACATGGAGTTTGTATCCTTATGAGCAAGGACTGAATCCTAGCGAGCATGTTTTTTTCAATGATAGAGCGTACCCTGTGGAGTGAAAGATTCGTCGACGCAAGCTTGCCAACATGTTTGTTTTATCTACTCACAGAAGGAGCTTCGCCATGAAAGTCAATCCCAGACCCAGCATCTTAGTTCACACTGCCCTAATCTTGTTGGTCCTGCTCAGCGTGAGCTTGACGACGCCAGGTCAAACTTGACTCCGGGCACACATTCGATCCAGGTCAAAATTACCGATAGCACAGGCAAGAGCAGTACCACGGCGAACGTGATCAAGGTACAGTAAAACATTTCGTAGCGAAGTTTGCAGATGAAAGACAATCTGAAGAGTTCCACAACATTCGTTTTGCAATAGGTCGATTTATCTGGACTGCAGTGTAAAAATATCCGAACGCTTGTCTCTGCTCGGGGAGTTCCGTTTGTCAGGTGGCTTAAAAGAAGATTGAAACCACAGTCATGATATTTATGTGCACGCGACAGTTTGGTCCTATCACTCACGCCGATCTGGTCGCATTGTTCGATGACCTTATCGTGGACGTCGGCATGCAAGTCACCAACTGGGTTGTAAACAGAAAATAATGATCGCTCAGACTGGGTGTGCACATCCACACTACTTTCGCATAGCTAGAATCTGCGGCGAGAGAGTTTTGTGTCCAGAAGGGAAGGAATTGAATCCTTTAGAGCATGTTTTCTCCTGGAATCCGAAGTAATCTATTGTTAGGAGATCGCCTTTCTCTCGATGGTTTTTTGATTCCAAAAATCAGCCCTGGAAACCAAGATATCAAGATCAGAAAGGAGGTAGCCAGCAAAAGACACGCCCGACGAATTCACAAAACCTGGCCTTTTCAACAGGACGAAGATATACACTCGAAAGGAGTATTTCCAATGTTCAGGACGCAGCGTATTCTCTCGACTGCATTGACGTTACTTCTACTTGTTGTGCTTTTGATTCCCGCGACACCGGTATATGCAGCCTCCGCCACCATTAC
>DATHUN010000647.1:0-2361 GCA_035462205.1 Anaerolineales bacterium | reverse complement strand
CGATTTGTGAATAAGCGTGGTATAGCGGCAAAAGGCTTACCACCACTTCCTGATCGCCAATACGCATCACTTCCTCGACCTTATCGCTCTCCGCATAAATGTTTCCATGCGTGAGCGGCACGGCCTTGGGAGCTCCAGTCGTACCTGACGTGTACATGAGGAGTGCGAGATCGTCTGCGCGAGCGGGTGGTGGAGCCTCATCGAATTCTTTCGGCGTTGGCGTTTCGGCCCAGTCTTCAAAACGGGCCAGGCCATCAGGCTGCGCCAGAGGGCGAAGAGCAACCGCGGGGATGTTGCTGCCAATAAGCTCACAGGCAGCCCTAAACTTATCTACCGAAGCCGGTGAAACAAACGCCAGCTTTGCTTCAGAGCCTTTTAGAAAGGCGCCGATAGCCTGTGTTGTGGCAGCCGGGTCCATTGGGGTGACTACCGCACCGCGATAGATTATTCCCAGATAAGCAATGGCCCAGTTGGGATGGTTTTCACCAATAAGCGCGACGCGGTCGCCGAAAGCAATCTTCTCCTGACTGAGGCGATATGCGATGCTACGTATCTGGGCCAACATCGAACCGAAGGTAATACTCTCCGTGCCGTCTGGCCCGATTACCATCATCGCCACCTTGTCACACCGGATACCTGCGGCCGCTACCACTCGTTGACAGAAGGTCTCGTTTCCTACTTGTTCAGCCACTATTATTTGTCGGGTTGCTTCTCTTGCGGCGTCCTTACGACCTCGACCGAGCACTTCGCATGTTGGACCACGGCATTCGACACTGAACCGAGCAATAGTCGATTCCAGATACCTAACCCGCGTGAACCCAGAATGATGAGATCGGCGCCCCAACTTTTCGCCTCGTCAACAATCACCTGTGCCGGAGAACCTTGAATAATCTCACTGCTGATCTTCAATGTCTTGTCTGTGATTGTTTTCAGTTTGGGCAGCGTGCTGTCTAAAACGGACTGGCCTGCTTGTCGAAGCGTTCTCTCCAGGTTTTCGAAGTAATCAGGCGACATGGCCCACGGTTCCATTCCCACCGGTGCGGGAATTTCGACGACCGTAATAACTTTGACTTCAGTATCAGGTGGCCACGGTCGCTTTGCGAGTTCCTGCGCTGCTGCATCGCTGCAAACCGAGCCATCAACTGCTAATAAGATTTTCATTTTCCCATACTCCCTTCGCTTTCGCCTGCGATCGATAGACAAAGAACACAAAGCATGCCGATCGCATCATTGCGTTTGGCCTAATGATTATAGGAACTATACCAGCCTCTTCCCGCGGCTGGCGCTCTGCCAAACACTCCAAATTCTCTGTCCAAAGGCGTCTTGCTTTTTACCAGCGTCGCGCAAAGCCAGTGCAGCAGAAACAGGAAACCAGGGGAGGCAAATGCTATGAACACCCAGCCGCCAATGTGGTTCTTAAGGAGATAGCCGTAGACCAGATAGAAAGCCAGCAGGCTCAAGAGCGTAACGGCAGATCCCAAGCCTTCCTTCCACCAGGCGACAATCATTCCGATCGTTACGCCGATTGGAAAGAAAACAAGGCCGGCCCACTCGTTGGATGAGATCTCAGATGGATGAAGAGCCTCTCCCCAAAAAAGCAAAATCAAGAATGTTATGCTGGCAATGCTGCCCACCCTCGCTAACAATTCGATTACTGCCAGCGGCAAACCCAAATCAATTCTATTGGTAGACATAAAGCCTCCTCGTAGTCCACCTGGCCCACAGTTAGCCACCATTGTGATTGCTTGCCAGGACCAGCGCTTACTTCATTTGTCCAATGGTGACTGTCACCACAGGCATCGCAGAAGCACTCTTGTGGTACGACACCCAGAAATGCTCAGAGTCGTAGAGCACCATCCTGAACAAAGATCCGTCAGGTTTCTGCAGCAGGTCCTCGCCGACCACGCTTTTGTAGTCGGGTGCCCCAACCCCACCGGCGTAATCGGTGGAAATAGTCACGACCTTTTGTGCGGCGTAAACTATCTGCGCCGTCTCATTCGCTGAGAAGATATAAAAATCCTGGTCGTCGCTCTTCATCGCCGGCTCGCCAAGTTTGGCTCTCGCTTCCGCGGCCGTCATGCCGAGACGCACGCCGCGATACTCTCTGTAAAGCGACTGCTGGACTTGTGAATGTTCCATCACAATTTTCTTTGCCTGAGCGTGTCCAACTGCAACGGCGCCCAATAACAGAAGCAAAATTACGCCAATCACAAAGAAAACTAATTCAACCATCCGCATTCTGAATTTTTCCATGTCGTCTGTCATTTCAATCACCTCCTTTGAGGGCCTTGCACAACTATCTCTGTGTTACTCCCAAAGCTTTTGCCGACGGCCCAATCCTGTCCACACGCGCGCACCTGT
>DATHUN010000646.1:0-3820 GCA_035462205.1 Anaerolineales bacterium | reverse complement strand
TGCCTCGGTTTCGTACACATAAGCGAGGAATGGCTCCTGCTTTAATAACGTCTGAACGGCGCTGCGCAGAGCTTCCTGGGTTACCTGATCGTCTGGATCCAACGAATACGCCCGACTGAAGCACATCAGACGCTCCTCTGTGGAAGGGGCATTCTGAGCACGTAAATACCAGGCAAGAGGTTCGTCGGGTGCCATTGTCGTTGCAGTTAAGCTGGATTGGTAGGCCTTCTCTCGTTCGCCTTGCTCGGCAAGTTGTCCGGCTTCAGCCAACAGCTGAGAGACGTCGTTTTGTAGTTTCTTTTCCATAGAATTGCTAGAATGCCTCACCAGGATTAACGTGTAGAGCTAAGTTCCGTAATAATAACAAATTTTTCACCACGGGCATACATACTCTTGGGTCCTCTCGAGAGTTGTTGTATATGGTGTTGGTTTCTTTGAAACAAAACCTTTTGGTGCATAACCCTCAACTAATTGGATGTGAGCGCCAGGCGAAAGATCCAGCAGACTGCTAACGACTGTGATCAAGTCCTCTTGACTCGGAACATGCCCTCTGCTTCCCGATGCTGCCGCGGGTTCTTCAAGGCATTTTGATTCTGCGGTGTCCGTTCGGGAGAATCACATGATCCACTTATTTTACGGATAGGCTATTAATAATCGTTTTATTATGGAATAATATACATCGCACGCCTTCTTCGGTGTGCAATGGCAGGAACGATTGTGTTTGGAGGAAACGTGGCTAAACGTACTCGGGTGACGCTGGAAATCGGACCGAAGGGCAAGAAGGTGGTGGCGGTGGCACCTGATTGGCCCGGGCCCGAGCGCGCAGGTAAGACGGGGGAAGAGGCAATCGAACGTCTGCTTTCCTATGTTCCGCGATATTCACCGGTGGCAACGCTGGCTGGAATGGAGGCGGAGTTTGACACCGTCAAGAGCTTCCACGTGGTGGAGCAGTATCCTGGCACGGGCTCCACGGACTTCTGGGGCATCTCGTTCGCGTTTTCGAGCATAGACAAGCAAGGAATGTCGGGTGACGAATTGAAACGTGAGCTGACGCTGATGCAGGCGTGCTGGGCGTTTTTCGACGATGTGCGCAGGCGGGTGTCGGCTGAGATGCAGAAGGGTCCGCGCGGCGGAGGGCGTGATCGGGACCATATCGTCCGTCATACATTTGCCGCGGAGCAGGATTGGGCGAGGATGATCGGTGTGCTCACCCCCGACGGTGCACTGCACACCGGCGAAGGGCTAAAAGCGCATCGTGATGCCTATTGCCACGCAATCTGGGGCTACCACGTACAGGGCAAGCTGGCAGGCAAGATGGCGAAATGGCCGCTGCGCTACCTGATCCGGCACACCGCCTTTCACACCCTGGATCACGCCTGGGAAATGGAAGACAAGGACCTGACGATCAAACAAGGCTGATGCCGAGCGCTCTATGCCCACCCGCGGCAAACGCAAGCCCCTACTTATTCAAAAACCTGATCCGGTTTGCGACCAGACCAGCAGTAGGCCACACCGGACACGATCCGGTCGAACTCCCGTTTCCAGTAGGATGCACAACCCCTGTGCTACACAGTGCCGCACAAGCGCAGCAGTCCTGTGGACACGCGCAGCAGTCCTGTGGATAATTTACTTAACTTGATATTTGAAAATTAGCCAACAGCTCCATGTAAGAAGAAATGGTTGAATTGGGTGTATGAAAGTGCTATACTGATCTTGCAGTGCTTGTCTGAGCCATCACTCACACTCATCGAAAGAAGGCGGAAATGAAGCCCAGTAACAAGAAGCAAAAAGTTCGAATCGAGAGTCAGGTTGATTCACTAAAAGATCATTCAGAAATTCCATACCCGAATAGCAAGACCTCTTACCGAACACTACTGAAGAAGGACCTGCGATTGGCGGAAGTTCTCCGGTTGGGCGATCCGGCGATTCCCGTATCGCAGAAGAAACTCAATCCGTTTCAGGTGAAGGTCGGCAGGAAGGGACGCATCTGGGTAGACGTATTGCTCGAGCGAAAGCAGGGGGTGCGAATTCATGATCTCGAACGGATCATGCAGGTCTACTGCAAGCCCGGGCGGGGACGGATTATTTCAGGACGTGTACGGGTGGAAAGATTGCTGGAACTGGATCAATTGTGCGTCCGCATGCAGACCGGACGTCCGGTTGCGACCGCTCTCGATCAATCGCTCCCGGCAATTAAGGCGGATCGAAACACTCTCCATACCGCCGGCTTGCGAGGGCTGGACGGCACAGGTGTGATCATCGGCATTGTGGATTCAGGGTGTGACTTCTATCACCCGAATTTCAAGGAGGGTCGCAAAACAAGGCTGCTCTATCTCTGGGATCAAAATGGCAGCGGTGGGGCATACCCTGATAACTATCATTACGGCATCGAATATAGTGCGTCGCTCATCAATACCGCATTACAGGAGCGAACACGTTGTGCAGCGTATGAAAAGCTCGGTTACGAGCCTATGGAGAATGCCCATGGGACACACGTGATGGATATCGCCGCGGGCAGCTCCCGTCCCGATCATGACGATCAGGGGAACGTCATCCAGTACCTGGGCGTGGCGCCCAAAGCCGATCTCATCTTTGTCGACCTTCGAAATCCCGCAAAGAAGCAAAATCTGACTGCCGAAGAATTGGCGGCAGAGCAATCGGGAACGCTCGGCAGCTCCATAGACCTGGTGAATGCCGTTCAGTACATTTTTGAAAAAGCGGACGAAGCAGGGAAGCCTGCCGTCGTCAATTTGAGCCTGGCGGGTAATGGAGGCGGACATAACGGCACCTCCCTTGTCGAGACGCAGTTGGACGCGCTGCTATCCACGCTAAGGTCCAGGCATGGGCATGCGATTGTGATCGCGGCTGGCAACGACTATGCACATCGCCTGCATACGACCGGTGAAGTACTCCCCGGAGCGCCAGCTTCCATCAAATGGAGGATCCCCAAACTGAGAGCAACACCGCAGCTGGACCTGCGCCAGGAAATGGAGATCTGGTATCCCGCCGGCACCCATTTGAAGCCCAGTGCTTTAAAGATAGAAGTCCTGGACCCGCATGGAAACCTGGTCGCCGGTACGGTCTGCGCGTTTGGTGGACACGCAAAGAGCCCGGAAAATACGCCCATCTGGACGATTCAAAATGGAAGGGCAAGCCCTGCCATTGACCGGGATAATAATCAGATCGAGATTTTGGTGGATAACCATCACGAGCAGTTCCAGCAAGGCGAATGGACTTTTAGGATCTCGCACGATGAGCACATCTCGGCAAACAACAGCGCCATACCCTTCCATGCCTGGATCGAGAACACGCACCAGAACGCCACACCCATCGGCGCTGCGAACGACGTGGAATGGGGGTTTACGCAAAATATCGAATGCCACAGCACGATCAATGGAATTGGCAATGGACGACTGCCGCTCGTGATCGGATCTTGTGGATATAATGAGCATACCGATAAATACACCAGCTCAGGCTCCACCTATAGCAGTGCCGGACCCTCGTTGAATCCACTCTGCCCTCACAAGCCTGAGCTACATGCGCCCGGTGATGCAATCAGCTCTGCCTGTGCCGTGAGCGGCGCCCGGCGGGATGCGAAGCAGGGAACCAGCATGGCGGCGCCGCACGTGGCAGGCGTGATCGCGCTGATGTTCCAGAGAGCAAAACAGCTTGGCAGACCGGAGCCCCTCACCATGCAGCAAATCCGCGATATCCTGATCGAAACTGCCAGCGATAAACATGACTACGACCCGCAAACCGGGTTCGGGCGCGTGGATGCATGCGCCGCGTTGAACAAACTGACAATATAAAGGAGAAAGCT
>DATHUN010000645.1:0-3694 GCA_035462205.1 Anaerolineales bacterium | reverse complement strand
ATCGCAGGCGCAAAATGGTCAGGTTATCCTGATCAGAGATACGAATACTTCTTATCGCTTGCGGCAATGACCAGCACTGGTGTCCGCGCCCGGGCAGGTTTTTGCGAGCCGCTCGACCAAGATGGCTAGACCGCCGATCATTGGAGGATAGGATTGAGTGAGGTAAGTAATGCGCATTGTGCCTCCCTTTCTGCTTCTGTGACGAGAAAATAAATCCGATTCATCAATTCTTCAGTTTGTGTGCGAATATCGGACTGCGCGCTAGGTCTCCAGGCCGTGCCAAAGCGCATATAACTTGTGCCCCTGAATTGCCAGTCACCCGAGCGCGGACTCCCCTGCCAGTTCAATTTGACAGGAGTAAGAAATTGTGGAGGGGCATATAAACCTAAAGGGATAATGGGTGCGCCTGTTTCCAAGGACAGCCGTACTGTGCCGCTTTTTGCCGCGATCCGTTGACCTGTATCTACTATTTTCCCTTCAGGGAAAATAGCAATTGTTTTGCCTTCACAAAGCAACGCGCAGGCTTGTTCTTTTGCATCTTTGGCGTTTGGTGTCCCACAATGGACAGGAATTTGGCCGGCCTGTTTCAGAAGAGAACCGATGATCGGGAGATCGAACAAACTGTCTTGAATGAGGAAGTACGGGGTCTCTTCCAGAACGAACGGCAGGTAAAACGGGTCACATCCGGAGCTATGGTTCATTGCAATGATCTTCGGTCCGGTTGGTAAGGAGTTTTGTCCTTTGACGTCATAACTGCGATTGAGTAAAGTGAAGTAGGACCGCAAAATAAATCGGAGGACTTGCTGCGCAAGTAACATTGTTATCTCCTTTCGTTGTCTCCACTATCGCGTTTTCAAACTGCCAAAACCAGAGGCGAAACTGCCAGAAGGTGCCGATCGGGACTGCCAAAAAACGCCATTTAAATAAATCGACCCCAAAGCCAAAGCTCTGAGGTCGAATCAAGTCAGTTTTCTTCTATGAGGGAATTCTATTTCATCCGGGTGGGGTGCCTATGTTATGGAGGACTGGATAGTGTATTGCGGGTTGTCTTCATTCTTTCCGACATCAACCGGGCGAGACCGCGCAATGCATTCCGGCGCGTCCGATTGAACGTTCCTTCTGAGATGTAGAGACGCGCCATGATTTCACGATTCGGGACACCTTCTACATACGCGTCATGCAGGACGACATAACTGTACCAAACCCGCGGGACCGGCTCCGGCGGACGCGTGCCCGCCGGGCGAAGCAAATCGATGCACTCCGCTAAGAACATTTGCAATTGCTTGCCACGCTCCACATGGGACGCCGCTTCCATTCCGGCCCAATCTCCGAGGGGAGACTGCCCCAAGGCAATGTAATCAGAGTAATGGCGCAGCGCCTCCTCCACTAATTTGACAAACTCCACATCCGTACTGGCGGAGATGGAAGCAATCATTTCGTCTGCAGCAGTGCTCATTTCGGTATTTTTGGACTGTACCTCGCTGACAAGCTGTAGGATCTGTTGGGCACGACCTGAATTGCGGTTGTTCAAGGAGACAATCATGCCGATATGCTCGGCTACATCGGCCAGCAGATCCAGATCGCCGGTCGAATAATCCGGTTTGAATCGATGCCTACCAATCCCGATGACTGCCACTTGTTTTGGTCCTTCAAAAGCCGGCGCGATCCATGTTATTCGCGCCAACTGATTTGCCGTGGGCGCAAGGAGATCGTCGCAAAGAACAATCTCAGCCGGGATTTTTGTACTCTGTTCGATCGATTCTTTAGTGGCAACCACATCAAAACTTTCGTCATTCCGAACAGCAATAAACCCACCCGAGGCGCTTAACCTGTGGCATAGCAACTCCAGTCCCTCCTGCAGGCGAGACTCCAATCCTTCTCCGGGGGAATCCTGGTTCTCCAACTCGCGGAACTGGTAACGAAAGGCGCTTTCATTGCGGATGCGCTGTCGCTCCAGGGATTCGCGCACCAGGTCCACCAAGGAATGAGTCAGGATGGCAAACGCGACGACTGCCCCCATTTTTTCCATAGGCACTCCCCATTGAGCAGCCAGGTATGCATACGCGCCTGTTAGGGAGACGATGGTCAGCAGCGAGACAGGCAATTCCTGAATGGTCGTTCTTCGCTCGATCATGGTTTGATGACGTGCAACCGAGATGCCCAACAGAAACATCCCACCGAAGGTGAGTAAATCGGTAATCAGGCGCGGCACGTCCGGCGAAATCGCCAGACCAATGACCCCGGAAGTCATTGCAAGGACGGGGAAGAACGAAGCAACCAGAAAATACTTTCCCTGCCGGGTCAGACCAATGCGTTCCTGTGCTAAAAGGTTATACAAAATTGCGAGCACAATCAGGAGCTGAAATATGCCGTAGAGAATATAGGGCAATCCGATCTTCATGTGGGCAATATATAAATCGTTGCCCTTCTCTTCGATGAATGCACTCGGTACGATCAGCAAAGTGATGGCTGTGACCCCACCCAGAACGAAGATGGAGATTGCCATCCAACGCAATTTCTGGCGGGTGCGTTGAGACATCAGCCTATACGTCAGGCTATACCAAGTACTTAGGCCGAGGATGAGCAGAACGGCGCGTAGGGCGGCCGTTCCCTCCACCTGGTGGAAAAGATTGTTATAGGCGCCAAAGAAAAAAATGGAAAGTAGTAAGAGAATGATGACCGCGCGCAAAGTAATCCAGCTTGAAAAACCGCGCGCGAAGAGATAAAAGGCTCCCCACAGAGTGGTTGCCATAGCAATGAGATCAACGATGAGGGTAGCATTGAACAGCATACGAACCACCCTCTCCACTATATAGATGATTAGGCGGAAAGTCAAGCATTAATTTCCGGGTGCGGATAAACATCAAGATTCGAATGACCAATAAAATTGGCGTCTTTTGGCAGCTTTTTATCTGGCATTGGCAGTTTAGAATGAGTACACTGATTAAGATAAGTTGTATCCACAAAGCAAGGACCGATCAAGGAGATATCTCATGAAAAACCAGTTTTGGTTCAAGTACTATGACAAGGGTGTGCCGTCTACCCTGGCGCCCTATCCTGAACGCACGCTGATCGATGTACTCTCCGAATCGGCCCGGATGCGCCCTCAGCATCCCGCCCTGCTCTTTCAAGGCAACGCGATCTCGTATGGCGAGCTGGATGGCTTAAGTGCCGCCTTCGGTCGCGCACTGATCGAACTCGCCGTGAAACCCGGGGATCGTGTGGCGTTGCTTTTACCCAACTCACCACAGTTCATCCTATCCATGTTCGGTGCTTGGAAAGCGGGCGCGATTATTGTTCCACTCAACCCACTTTACACGGAGCGTGAGCTGGAACATGCCCTTTGCGAATGTGGGGCGGTAGCGGTCGTCGTGCTCACTCCTTTTTACGATAAGCTCAAAGCCATCCAGTCTCATACATCCGTGCGCAAGGTGATTGCGACAAACATCAAAGAATTCCTCCCAGCGACCAAGCGGATGTTGTTTACTCTGCTGAAAGAAAAAAAGGATGGACATCGGATTGCCCTGCAAGCTGGGGATGTGTGGTTTGCGGACTTATTACGCAGATATCGCGTAACAACCCGTCTGTCTTACCAGACAAAACCAACGGACCCGGCCATCCTCCTGTTTTCCGGCGGCACCACCGGGGTTCCTAAGGCGGCTGTGGGCTTGCATCACTCCTTGTTCATTGCCGG
>DATHUN010000644.1:0-4748 GCA_035462205.1 Anaerolineales bacterium | reverse complement strand
GGCGATCGGCTTGGGCATGCTGACCAAGTACACGATGATCTTCTGCGTCGCCGGGCTTGTCGGGGCGGTTTTTTTGACCGATGCACGCAAATATCTGCGTTCCAGGTGGCTGTATCTCGGCGCAGTATTGGCATTGGCTATTTTCCTGCCCAATCTCAATTGGCAAATTCAACACAATTTTATTTCGTTGAAGCATCTTGCCTCCATTCACACCCGGGATGTCGCCTGGGGACGCGCCGACAATTTTCTGATCGATCAGTTATATGCCACGACGAATGCGTTCACCTTGCCGCTCTGGGCGGTCGGACTCACGACCTGCCTGTTCGCTGCTTCGATGAAGCGTTTCCGCGCCTTGGGCTGGATGTTCGTGGTCACGTTTGTATTGTTCCTCGTCAACCGCGGACGCGGCTATTACACAGGTCCATCGTATGTGATGCTGCTCGCCGCAGGCGCGGTCTGGTTCGAAAACTGGCTAGCCAACCGCACCGAGACTGGGCGTCGGCTAGGATTCGGCTTGACGTGGGGTATGCTGGTGATCGGGGGCGTGATCGGCGTCATCGTGATGAAACCGATCGCGCCGATCAACTCTCCACTCTGGAACGTCACGGCGGGTATCAACGATGAAGTCGTCGAGATGGTCGGCTGGCAAGACCTGACCGCGCAAGTGGCAAAGATCTATCAGTCCCTTTCGGAAAAAGAAAAGGCAGGCGCGGCGATTGTAGCGGGCAACTATGGAGAGGCGGGCGCGCTCGATCTCTATGGGAAGGACTATGGTTTGCCGCGCCTCATCAGCGGCGGCAACAGCTTGTGGTATCGTGGCTATGGCGAACCCGAACCAAAAACGGTTCTCTTGGTGGGTTTTGAACGCGGCTACGCCGATCAATTTTTCTCTGCCTGTACTTATGCCGGTACCGTCACGAATCAATATGGCATCCGTAATGAGGAAAGCAGTTATCACAGCAGCTTGTACGTTTGCCGCGGGACGCGCCAGCCATGGAGCGAGATGTGGCCGCACATGCAGTGGTTCCAATAGCCCTATCCACATGGACACACTATCCAAATGGATAGTGAAAACTCCCCTCCAGACAGGGGAGTTTTTGCTTCTCTACAGTTACCATTCATCATGAAAGGAGTTCCAATGAAAAAAGCCTTCTTCTTCCTCTCCCTATTGATGATCATCGCGGTAGCGTGTGATGTCTCGATCACGTTGCCCACCAGCCCGGCTGCCCTGCCGACAGATACCATAATTCCGGCGACGGTCACTCCGGAAGTGTTCATTGGTCTGACTCACGCTGTCCCAGCCCAGGTTGAACTTGGTCCGGTTACGCTGGCTGTTCAGGAGGCGCGCTTCGGCAACTGCGAGTTGGCTGGATGTCCGCCTGCGCCGGCCGGAACCCGCTATTTGCTCGTCACTTTGCAAGCTCTGAATCTGCCGGTGGGCCAATCCCTCGATTACAAAAACCTGCCGCAGGGAATCGCCATCCACGATAACACAGGTGTCAACACTCCTTACAACCGTATCTACAGGTATGCCCATGCTGCACAACAATTAACCCTATACTTTGCTGTCCCAGAGAATGGGACGGTGTTTGGATTGCAATGGCCCGGTGCTGCCGAAATCCCCTTGGCGGTCGCTCTCGATGGAACATCTGTCACACCGCAGCCAGCCTTTGAGGGCGTGGAAGTCGCCGTCAGCCCTTTGCGACTGGTCTTGCCGCCTGCGGTAGCCAGTGGCGTGCGCGGCAATCAAGTTCCGCGTGCCGATGGACAGGATCTGCCCACCTGGGGAAAAACACCGGGACACACATTGCTCACGCTGGAAGGATACGCACTCCAGAATCGATCCCACCAGCCCGAGATTTATGTCTACCCCGCACAGGCGTACGTCGAAATGCTGCCCACCGTGTTTGAAAGTATCCACCGTTTGGATAACATTCTATACAGCCCCGATCCACAGCTCAACAGCGACCAGCTTCCCATCGTTCCATTTTTCAACGCCCAACAGGCGTTTGCCTCCAACATCGCGCTGGTCCCATTCCAAAACGGACAGGGCGTCCGCTTCGTGACTGAGTACGCTCAATATCCCGCCCCGGCGAATAATCAGGACCTGTTCTATCATTTCCAGGGTCTGACGCGTGATGGCGCCTACTACATCATTGCGATCCTTCCGATCAGCAACCCGAATTTGGCAGAGACCAGCGACGCCGGTGCACCGCTTCCCGCCGGAGGCATTCCCTATTCTTATTTGGTCGATCCGAATGCCGATATGCAACTGTACTACAAATCCGTTGACGAGGTTTTGAATGCCACACCACCGGGCGCATTTACTCCCACACTCCAGCAACTCGATGCACTGATCCAATCGATGCTGGTAACTCCATAATATGCCTGTCCGGTAGGCTAGGTGAAAACTCTCCCAGCGATGGGGGAGTTTTTTATTTCCCTGCTTTACCATAACACTGGTTGATTGTCCGCCGATCAAAAGGAGCTCAAAATGACAACCAAGAGCCTTGTTGGTATTTTTCTGACGCTTGCTATAGTGCTCACTGCATGTGCCCCGCTAAAGCCTACCTCCATTCGAACGCCAGAACCAGACTATTGGCCGACTGCAGGATGGCTGAGTTCCACGCCTGAGGCACAGGGGATGGATTCAAAACTGCTTGCTCAAATGCTCGAGGAAATTTCTGCAAATAATACAAGGATTCATTCTTTCTTGATTGTCCGCAATGGATATATGGTCACGGAGGCATATTTCCATCCGTACACGCGGGCAACAAAAATGCATGTCCAGTCTATAACGAAAAGCGTGATCGGAGCATTAGCTGGGATCGCCATCGAAGATGGCTACATAAAAAGCGAGAATCAAAACCTGCTCAGCTTTTTCCCAAATCAGGAATTTGCCAATCCCGGTAAGAATAAGGAGGGGATTCGCTTGAAGCACTTGCTCTCCATGTCTTCCGCTTTCCCGTGTCAGGAGTTCTCCGATTCCGGGCAGCGCATGGAACAAACTTCGAGCTGGGTCCAGTTCATGCTGGACCTACCAGTCAACAATCCTCCGGGCAAAACCTTCGGATACTGCGATGGCAACCCTCATTTACTTTCTGCCATCGTTGAACAGGTCACCGGCATGACTACGCGCGAATTTGCCAACCAGGAATTATTCAAGCCTCTGGGTATTCCAGTTGTGGAAGAGACCGACTGGGAGACAGATCCGGAGGGATTCTCGAATGGTGGCTATGGCCTATATCTCAAGCCGGTGGACTTAGCAAAATTCGCCTTTTTATATCTTCAAAACGGGAAATGGGAGGGTCAACAAATCCTCCCAGAGCGCTGGGTCGCTGATTCCACAGTCCAATATGTGCAAAAACCCGAGGGACCCGGCTATGGGTATCTTTGGACGGTTTATCCCCAATCCGATTACCCCGATCATTACGCTGCTCTCGGTCGGGCTGGGCAGCAAATCCACATCTATCCTTCGAAGAATCTGATCGTGGTCGTGACCGCCGAACTGGAGACGTTTGTCGAGGCGCCTGAGATTGAACACGTGTTGAATGAATTTGTCCTGCCTGCAATCCAATCGGATAGCGCCCTCGCAAAGAATCCTGAAGGTGTATCCCGTCTTAGAGCAGCTGTCGAATTGGCAAGAAACCCTGTGCAACCGGTTGCAAAACTGCCAGCAATCGCTGATGAGATCTCCGGAAAGCTTTATACACTCGAAGAGAATCCGAATGGATGGAAAACTTTGGTGGTTTTTTTCGAGCCAGGTGCTAATACCGCTCGCGTCAGCACAAATGAATTTAACGATCTTGACGAGATCGGCTTGGATAATATCTATCGCCGTGCGATGCTGCCACAGGATCAATACATGATGCGCGGACATTGGGTCAATGACGACACCTTTCTGATTGAATGGATCGCTCTGCCTCTCGGCAATAATTCTTCAAACAATATCCAGTTGAAATATAGTGGCGAGGAGGTCGAAATTAGCGTTGCGCCTCCTATCTTTGCCGGCGAACCGACCGTCATCAAAGGATCAAGATAAGTTCTCACCTGATGATCTGTTACCTATCCATGTGACCAGTCCAAGACTCCCCTGTAGACGGGGGAGTTTTTTATTTCCGTGCCGTAATATAAATTGGACGAACTGTAAAATATGTTAGCGATGGCAAAATCACGGAGGAAAATAGGATGCAAAAAGCAATTCAAATCCAGAATTTGCAAAAGTGCTTTGGAGATTTCGTTGCCGTAAAGAGGGTCAATTTTGAAGTACAGCAGGGTGAGATCTTCAGCTTGCTGGGTCCCAATGGCGCCGGGAAATCCACGACCATTTCGATGCTCGCCTGTCTGCTGCAACCTACCGGCGGAGATGCTTGTGTGATGGGGAATTCCATCGTACGAGATCCTCAAAAAGTGAAGTCTGTGATCGGCGTGGTGCCGCAGGATATCGCCTTATACGGAGATCTGTCTGCGCGGGAAAACCTCATCTTCTGGGGCAAGATGTATGGCTTGCGCGGCAACGACCTTGCCAAACGTGTCGACGAAGTGTTAGAGATCATCGGGCTCGTGGAACGGCAAAAGGATCGCGTCGATAAATTCTCGGGCGGCATGAAGCGCCGGGTCAATATCGGGGCAGCATTGATGCACAAACCTGCGGTCATCATCATGGATGAGCCAACGGTCGGGATCGATCCGCAGAGTCGCCGCCACATCCTCGACAATATCAAGGAATTGAACTCCCAAGGAATGAC
>DATHUN010000643.1:0-4036 GCA_035462205.1 Anaerolineales bacterium | reverse complement strand
GGTAATGCTTGCGAACCGCATTTACCTGGCTTATCCCGAGCGTCGAATCACATATCTCAATGCCGGGATTGGAGGAGATAGCTCGCGGCAGATGCTGGCGCGTTTTGACGCCGATATCCTCGCCCACCACCCCCACTGGCTATTGCTCAGCGCAGGTGTCGTCGAAGTGCGACGGAACTATCAACCCGACCGCGTGAGTGAACGTGTGTCACTCGAGGAATATATGAATAACCTGACCACGATGGTCACCAAGGCTCTAAAGGCAGATATGCAGGTGATCTTGCTCGAGCCTACTCCCCACGCCCGCCCCGTCACGGATGGTCCAGGCGCTGTGACATTGGAAGATGTCAATACCCTGACGCGCCAATATGCCACGGCGATGAGGCAAATCGCTCAGGAAATGGGTGTCGGGTTTGTGCCCCTCTTTGATGCGTTTCTGCGGATGGAACATCGATTAGCTGATGACACATCGCTTTACGCGGATGAAGTGCATTTGAATGCAAGGGGCGATATGCTGTATTCGCAATTGGTCTATCAGTACCTGGACTTACCTCAAATACCCTAGATCCGTCATTGCGAGCCGGGGTTTGGCGGCGAAGCAATGACGGTGCGAGATGTTTTTCATATAACCTGTAGAAAGCACAGACATGTTGGAGTACCGTAAAACACCACAACCGCTTCTTCCCAAAACTCAGGAGCAGAGACCCGCTGGCGAATATGATATCTATCCGGTCTATCCTCTGAACGAAGGGAAGATCGAACACGGATTCCCTCACCTGGCATCTCAGCTGACTGGGCATGCGAGCATTGTGATTGATGGTTATGTGGGTGTGCTGTGGGATCAGTTTCGTAATCAACTCAATCAGGCTCTAAACAATTGTGGTATGCAGCCACGGTGGGTCTCCATAGAGCAGGCGCTTCGTCCTTCTGAGGAGATCGAGGCCCTGGTCGAGCCCTTCCTCGGCGGGGACGACCCGATCTTTGGGAAACGCTTTACTGGAACACTGGCAGACTTTTTCGATGCGGGTTCCCTGGCACAAAAAATTGCCCATGAGCAGGGAGAGATGATTATTTATTATGGCACCGGGGCAGCGCTGTTTGCTGAGGATGCTTATCTCGTCTACGTGGATGTTCCAAAGAATGAGATCCAGTATCGCGCTCGGGCTGGAAGCATTCATAACCTCGGTGCAGCGCAAGATGCCGAGCCTGGGAGGATGTACAAGCGCTTCTATTTTGTCGATTGGGTCCTATTGAATGCACACAAGGCGAGGGTACTGCCAAAGATCGATCTATGTGTCGATGAGCAGAATCCCGAAATCCCATCCATCATTTCCGGAAATGACCTGCGGGACGCGTTGACAGACATGAGTCATAACTACTTCCGCGTTCGCCCCTGGTTCGAACCCGGCCCGTGGGGCGGCCAATGGATGAAAGCGCACTTTCCACGATTGGCGAAAAATGTGCCGAACTATGCTTGGTCATTCGAGATGATCGCTCCTGAACAGGGCATCGTTCTGGAAAGCGGCGGGAATTTGCTGGAAGTTTCGTTCGATCTGTTAATGGCGCATGCGGCTCACGCAATCCTTGGGGATCATGCTGCTCGATTTGGTCAGCAGTTCCCGATCCGTTTTGACTTCCTCGACACCATGAGTGGAGGCAATCTCTCCATACAGTGCCATCCCCGCCCGTCCTATATTCGGGAACAGTTTGGCGAAGATTTTACCCAGGATGAGACGTACTATATTCTGGAAAATAAGCCGGATGCGAAGGTATATCTTGGTTTTCAAAATGACATGGATCCGGCGCAGTTTCGATCCGCTCTGGAAGATAGCCTGCGGAACGGAATACCCATCGAGATAGAACGCTTTGTCCGGGCGGTGCCAAGCGAAAAACATAGGCTGTTCTTGATCCCCAATGGAACCGTCCATGGCTCTGGCGCTGATAATCTGGTGCTGGAGATCAGCGCAACGCCGTATATTTTCACATTCAAGATGTATGATTGGTTGCGGCTCGATCTTCAGGGCAAGCCACGCCCCTTGAACATTCCACGCGCCTTCGAGAACCTCTATTTCCAGCGTCGCGGCAAGGTCGTCGAGCGTGAATTGATCGCAGAGCCTGCGTTGCTCGAAGCGGGAGAGGATTGGCAGGTGGAGCATCTACCGACCCATCCAGCCCACTTTTACGATGTCCACCGCTTGCAATTCGGAACATCGATCGACGTGCATACCGATGGCTCCCCGCACGTTTTAATGCTGGTAGAAGGTACATCGCTTATCCTGGAAACCGGCAATAGAAAACACCAGCGTTTCAATTATGCAGAGACCTTCCTTGTCCCTGCTGCAGCGGATCGCTACAAGTTGATCAACGAAGGCCCGGCTCCGGCAAAGGTGGTAAAAGCCTTTCTCAAGCCAGGCTGGGAAGAAGCAAGTGAGTAGGAATGGTTGATCGGCCTGTTATTGCACTCGACGTCGGCGGGAGCTCCGTCAAAAGCGCATTGGTGACAGCAGATCGACAAATCGTGGGTAGTATATGCGTCGATGCCATCCGGAGCGCTGCCAGTGCCGCGGAAATCCTCCATAGGCTGGCCACGATCGTCGCAGGTCATCTTGAAAAGATTCGAGACGTGCGCGGGATTGCTTTTGCCTTCCCAGGTCCGTTCGATTATGAGCAGGGAATTTGTTTCATCCAGAATGTCGGCAAGTACGAGGCGTTGTATGGACTGAATATAACTGCAAGCTTGAAAGAAATCCTTGGCATGGCAGGCATTGATGTCCGCTATCGAAATGATGGGGAGGCGGCAATCTTAGGGGAGGCGCTCTATGGCGCCGGGATACCCTATTCGCGCCTGCTTGGATTGACGCTCGGCACAGGGTTCGGATCGGCGTTTATCGCAGAGGGAAGACTCATCACGCAAAGCCCAGACGTGCCACTGCATGGTTGGTTATACTCATTCCCCTATGGCACACAGCGTGCCGATGATGTCTTTTCAACACGAGGCCTGCTGGCGCGTCTGCAAGGGCTCGGTATCCATGCAACGGACATAGCCTCGGCGATTCAGATGGCGGATCTAAATAATATCCCCTTGGAGAAGACCTTCGCCTCGTTCGGAGCTGATTTGGGCGAGTTTGTTCAACCATTTGTCTCAGCTTTTCGCGCGGATGCATTGTTGATCACCGGCGGCATTGCTGAGACCTGGGATCATTTTGCTCCCTTTGTCATCCAGTCGCTTCCGGTTCCGGTGGTAAAGGGGATTCTGGGCGCGCGTGCAGCACTTCTTGGCGCGGCGGCGCTTTATTTCTAAGAACTCAACCTCTGTGGGCAAAGATTTTTTGAGGAGGGCGCTTAATGGCCTGTAAAATCTCGCCAAAAAATTGACTTCATTTTTATTTCTCGCTATAATGAAATTGCTGGGGGAGACAACGTTGGGTAATCGAATTGATGTTGAAAGCACTCACTCTAAGGGGATCCTTCCATAGTAATGGTGCATCGCCAACGAAAAGTTCAAAGCACATAACTGCGATGAGTGGAATAAAGCGCATTATCCTGAGAAAACCTGGGCAGGATAAAAGGAGGTGAATCTCAATATCATGTAGGTTGTTGCACATTCAAGACATATGAGGAATTGATCAACCAACCAAGGAACGAAGGAGAAGAGAGATGAAGAGATTCCGAATCTTTTTCACTGTGCTTGCTATTGCGGCCTTTGTCTTGACGGCCTGCGGACCACAGGCAACGCAGGCGCCTGCGACCCAAGCACCTACGGCAGTGGTGACGGAGGCTCCGACGGAAGCGCCAACCGAGGCGGCCACACAAGCGCCAACGGAAGCCGCCACGCAAGCTCCAGCGACCGTCGAGGCGACGATTACACCGACCCTCGGTCCTCCGACAGGCGATGTAGCCTTCTTTTCCACCCAGTTTAATGTTGTGGAAGAAGCCGAAAAATTCCGGGCGATCCTCAAAGAGGGTGGCAACTATGACTTCACTGGCGCCACTGAGGGTCCATTGATCACGCTGGTCCAGGCGGGAGCCGAGACCG
>DATHUN010000642.1:0-14917 GCA_035462205.1 Anaerolineales bacterium | reverse complement strand
AACAGAGTTCGATGAGATTGTCAAATCGGGCCGGACACATTTGCAGGATGCAGTGCCTGTCCGTTTGGGACAAGAATTTGGCGCGTATGCCAAGGCTGTCGAGCGCGATACGGAGCGTATTCGTGCCGCCGCAATTGATTTGAGCCGCTTGGGGATCGGTGGGACCGCAGTCGGTTCAGGATTGAATGCTCATCCCGAATACCATACCCGCATGGTGAAAAAATTGTCCGAGTTGACCGGGCTCAAATTGCAAACGTCAGACAATTTGTTTGAGTCGATGGAGTCCATGGCGGATGCGGTTGCCTTCTCGGCCGCCCTGCGCACCCTGGCATTGACCTTGATCCGCATTGCCAATGATTTACGCTTAAGGTCTTCTGGTCCTGCAACAGGCTTAGACGAGATTCAATTCCCTGCCATGCAACCTGGCTCAAGCATCATGCCCGGCAAGGTGAACCCCGTTATGGCAGAAATGCTGGATATGGCGATGTTCTATGTAGTGGGATGTGATACCACAGTTGCGCTCGCCTCTCAGGCTGGACAACTCGAATTGAATGTGATGATGCCCATCATCGCGCATAGTTTGTTTGAGGAGATGCAAGTCATGATCGGCGCGGTCCATGCCTTTACGAGGCGTGCAATCGTGGGCTTAAAGGCCAATCGCGAAAAAGCGGAAGGCTGGCTTTCGAGGAACGCCATCATTGTCACAGCATTGAACCCGGTCATCGGATATGCTCAAGGCGCGGCTCTCGTAAAAGAATCCCTTGCCAGAAATATTTCGATTCGCGAATTGATCATGGAAAAAACAAAAGCCGGGACGCTCAAACATCGCGATGACACTCACCCCGTCACCCTGAATGAGATTGAGGAGGTACTCGGGAATTTGCGAAGACTAACCGAAGGTGGGATTGTGTAAGCATGTAGGTCACGCTTTTAGCGTGACAATTTACGGAAACACATATCTGGCGGGTTAGAAACCCGCCCTACATTAACCTTCCAACAAGAATAACGCCGGGTCTTCGATGAATTCCTTCACGCGCACCAGGAACTGCACGGCTTCACGCCCATCGACGATGCGGTGATCATAGCTAAGGGCGGTATACATCATCGGGCGGATAACCACCTGCCCGTTCAACGCGATCGGACGATCTTCAATTTTGTGTAAGCCTAATATCCCAACCTGGGGTGGATTCAAGATGGGTGTACTCATCAAGGAGCCAAATACACCACCGTTCGTGATGGTAAATGTCCCGCCGCGCAGATCTTCTATCGAGAGTTTGCCGCTCTGTGATTTGACCACCAGCTCTTTGACATACTTCTCAATATCGGCAAATGAAAGCTTATCTGCATCACGAATGACAGGCACAACCAATCCCTCCTCCGCGCCAATTGCCATACCAATATCATAATAATGCTTGAGTAAAAATTCATCGCCCTGGATCTCGGCATTGAGATTTGGGAAATCCTTCAAGGCGGCGACCGTGGCTTTGACGAAGAAGGAAACAATTCCCAGCTTGATTCCATGCCGGGCGACGAACTGCTCGTGAGTTCGTTTGCGCAGGCTCATGACATTGGTCATATCCACTTCGTTGAAGGTGGTCAGCATCGCCGTGGAGTTCTTCGCTTCGAGCAGACGCTGGGCGATCGTCCGGCGCCGACGTGACATGCGAATACGCTCCTCCAGGCGCGAACCCGCTGGCGGCTTGGCAGATACTTCATTCTGTACATCTGCTAACGGGACTTGCTGCTCTTCGGCTTGTTTCGGTGTACTTCTGGTTTGCAGGTACTGTTCCACATCCGACTTGGTGACGCGACCTTCTGAGCCGGTGCCGCGGATCGAAGTGAGGTCCACCTCCTTATCGCGGGCTAGACGGGAAGCCACCGGCGTCGCCAGTGGGACCTCTTTTTGACGCGTGCCGGGCCCGTCGCCATCTATGCGGGGTGCGGTTTCCTCAGCGGCCACCTTTTCCTCCTGCACTGGCTGTGACTCTTTTTGTACTTCCTCAGCTGTTGGTGGCTGTGCTGGCGCTGGTTGTTCCAGTTTTGCTTGAGGAGCTGGCGTTTGCTGTCCCGCAGCTTGAGGCTGTTCGGCTTTTTGTTCGATCATCCCGAGCACATCGCCCACTTTGACATCGCCGCCCTCTGGCACCTTGATCTGTTGCAAAACACCGGCGCTCTTTGCACCTACTTCCACATTGACCTTGTCGGTTTCCAATTCCACAAGCACATCGCCAACATTGACGTAATCGCCTTCTTGTTTCAGCCAGTGACCAACTGTTGCCTCCAGCACAGACTCACCCATCTCGGGGACAGTGACTTCGTTTGCCATCTTAACCTCTCTCCTTTACCACGCTTCTTGTGTGCGCCTGTTCATCAAATTTAAATGCCTGCTCGATCAATGCCTGCTGGTTTGCCCGGTACGCGGTGGACGATCCTTCGGCTGGGCTAGAACTTTCGGGCCTGCCGACGTAATGGATCGGCAGGCGGTCGTCGGTCAGTTGCCGCAAACGCGGTCGCAGATAATTCCAGGCGCCCATGTTCAGCGGTTCCTCCTGCACCCAAATGAGGCGCTGTAGGTGGGGATACTTATCCAGCAAATCTTCCAGCGCTTCTTTCGGAAACGGATAGAGTTGTTCCAGACGGGCGATCGCAACGTTGTGCGTCTCCTTGCGCAGATTACTGCTGACTAAATCCACATAAATTCTTCCGCTACACAAAATCAAAGAGTCAATGCTCTTTGGTTTGTCTATTTCGGTATCATCCATCACCGCTTGCCAGGAACCCTCCGCGAATTCACCGGCCGGGGAAGCGACTGACGGATGGCGCAGCAATCCTTTGGGTGTGAAGACGATTAAGGGCAACGGATCCGTTTTTAACAACATCGCTTGTCTGCGCAGCAAGTGAAAGTATTGCGCAGCCGTCGAAGGATAAGCAACCCGCATATTGGTTTCTGCAGCAAGCGCCAGAAATCGCTCAATTCGTCCGCTCGAATGGTCGGGACCCTGGCCTTCATTTCCATGCGGCAGTAACATCACGAGCGATGGGGTGAATCCCCATTTGGCACGCGCCGAGACAAGAAATTCGTCGATCACACCTTGCGCATTGTTGACGAAATCGCCATACTGCGCTTCCCAAATGACGAGGCGCTCGGGAGATTGGACATTGTATCCAATCTCATAGCCGATCGCGCCCACTTCGCTCAAGGGGCTGTTCAACACCTCGAACGAAGCCTGCGCTTGCGGAATCGATTGTAAGGGAATGTATCCCTGATTTGTCTTTGCATCGTAAAACTCAGCATGGCGTTGGCTGAATGTGCCGCGGGCGGTATCCTGTCCAGTGAGGCGAATGGCGATGCCATCTTGAAGAATAGAAGCAAAAGCAATTTCTTCCGCTGTCGCCCAATCCACTTTATCGGCGGATTTGTTGATCGAATCCAGTCGCCGTTCGACAGATTTTACCAACTTCGGGTTAAGAGCAAATCCCTTGGGGAATTGCAACAGGGCTTGGTTCAGCTCGCGGATACGTTTGAGCGGAATCCCCGTTTTGACCTTTTGTGCGGCGCCGCGCGGAGGCGGCTGCGGAACCGGTTCAAGTAGTGAACTTTCGGCGTCGAGCTTGTCGTTCTCTTGCTGCAATTGCTTCATAAAGCCTTGCAGGATCTCATCGGCATGGCCAGCCGGAATGACATTATCTTTTTCCAGGCGGCTCGCCCACAACTTACGCACAGAAGGATGGATGTCGATCTTCTGATACATGACCGGCTGTGTAAAGCGCGGTTCATCGCCCTCATTATGACCATAGCGACGATAGCCGATCAAATTGATGACAAAATCTTTATGGAACTTCTGTCGATAAGCAAACGCCGTGCGCACCGCTTCGATGCAAGCATAAGGATCGTCCGCGTTGACATGAATGACCGGCATTTCGAAGCCGACGGCCAGATCGCTAGCGTGCAGGCTGCTACGCAGTTCAGGATCAGTGGCTGTAAACCCAAGTTGATTGTTGGCAATAATATGAAGTGTTCCACTGACGGTATAGCCAGGTAAGCGCGATAAGTTCAACGTCTCGGCGACAATTCCCTGCCCCACGAACGATGCATCGCCGTGAATCAAAATGGGAAAGGAGGCATTCTGAAAATAGCGCGGCGCACCGGCGCGGTCCACAGCTGTATTGGCAGCGCGTGCCATGCCCATAACAACCGGATCAATTTGCTCCAGGTGACTCGGGTTGGCAGGCATGCGGACGACGAGATTAATTTCTGTATTTTCATCCAGTTGGCGATAGCCGCCCATGTGATATTTGACATCCCCGGTCCAACCGAGCTCATCCCAGGTGGTGGCGCGTCCCTTGGGGTCATTGAACTCCGCCAGAATTTGGCTATAGGGCTTGTTCAGAATATGAGCGAGAACATTCAGGCGTCCACGGTGTGCCATGCCAATCAGGATCGCACAAATCTTTTCAAGGCCAGCGGAGGCAATGACCTCATCGAGCATGGGAATCATCATGTCGAGCCCTTCAATGGAAAAGCGCGTCTTGCCCGGGTACAAGCGATGCAGGAACATCTCGAACGCTTCTACTTGAGTCAGCCGCTCGAGCAATTTGACCTCATTCATATCTTTTGTCGAATCGCGGAAGCGCCCCAGTTCAGCCATCTCATGCAGCCAATCGCGTTCCTCGCGCGAATGGACGTGGGCATAATCAAAGCCGATCGTCCCACAGTAGATGCTGCGCAAAACTTCGATCGCCTCATAGGCACTGCCGCCCTTATCTGCACTGCCAAGATTGACAATCTCCGCAGAAAGATTACGCAAATCCTCTTCACGCAGATTGTGATATTCGAGAGTCAGTGAGGAATCCCCTGTCAGCTTGAACAATGGGTTCAAATCGGCCGCCAGATATCCCTGTTCCCGGATCGCCTGTGCCAAGTTGGCGGTGGCAATGACCGTTTGTAGATTCGAGACAGGAACTGGCGCGGCAGCCACCTGGTCGCTCTTCCATGTCTCGAAGAATTTTCGTGTGGACTCGTCGAGCGAGTTCGGATCTCTATGGTATTGTTCCTGGAGCTCTAAAACATAGGCGAGGTTGGCTCCATGAAACTCATGCTCAAGATTCATGCATTCACCCTCTGGATAATGGGGAATTGCAGAGGTTGGGCTTCCACCGTAACATAGCGTTCTGCCTTTTTGTCTTCGATCGCCTGTTCATAGACCTTCAACATTTTTCGTGCCAAGCGCATACTGTCATAGCTACGAGCGGTGCGCAAGGCGGCCGTTTTGAACTTGCTCATCATGCCCGGATTTTCCACAAGCTTGACAATTCCATTCGCCAAATCCTGCGGATCGTTCTGGGCCAAAAATCCTTGCTTGCCATCTTCAAGAATATCCTTCGTGCCGGCAGCATCGACCGCGACCACGGGCAGACCAGCCGCCATGGCTTCCAGTGTGACCAATCCCTGTGTCTCCGTGATGGAAGCGAAGGAAAACAAGTCGGCGGCTTTCAGATAGTTAGGCACTTCATGGAAGGGAACTTTGCCGGTAAATGTGACCCGCTCGGAAACACCGAGTTCCCCGGCTAGTTGTTTCAATTCCTCTGCCTGCGGTCCATCACCTATTAGCACGAGGCGAATATTCGGCTGCATCTGCTGGGCAATCGCAAAGGCGCGCAGAAGCGTGACCCAATTCTTTTCCTCCGCCAGGCGTCCCGCCGAGATAATCACTTTGTCGTCGGGCCAGTTCCATTCTGAGCGCAAGGCGACGCCATCGGCTTTCCTAAACGGCATGATGTCGATGCCGGTGGGGATCACTGTGAAACGGTCCACCAGCCCATATTCGTTGACCAGAATCGAGCGCATACTCTCGGACGGGATGACGATGTGCTGGCATTTACGCATGAACTCCCGCAGCCAGTTGATCACTCGCGTTTTGAGAAACTCCTGCACGGCTTCCTGCGGGAATGGAAAGTAATGTGTATATTCCTGATACTGCGTGTGGAAGGTAAACACGAGAGGTAGATTATAATCACGTGCTTTTGCTGCGGCAGTTTGCCCCAGCAAAACTGGATGGTGGGTATGAATGATATCCAGCTTCAACTTGGGAATCAGCTGATCCACAAACGGAGAAACGGGTAGGGCGGTGGGAATATCCACCGGTCCCGGAAGGCGCAGACTTGGATAGCGGAAGATAAATGGCTCGCTATCTTCGTAATCATCTTCCTGCGCAAAGACAAAGACGTTATGCCCCATGGCGGTGAATGCGTCACGGAACGATTGCACCGAGCGGACAACGCCGTTCACGACCGGCAGGTAAAAATTGGTGAAATACGCAATGTGCATGGTTACCACCTTAGGTATCTGTATGGATCAACTTAGAAGCACGGATCTTTGCTTCTTCAAAAGATTTGCAGGCATATATGAACATACCTGCATTCCAGGTCAGCGGCGCTTCCGGCTTGTACCAAAGGCTCGCCAGTGGCTCCCCATTGGTGCCATAGACCTCGTGGATCTGTTTATCTCGTACGATCACAGTCGCCATGCGGGAAAGCAATTCCTGCGCCTTGGCGAGATCACCGCAGCGGCACAAGGCGACGACATGCCAGGCTCCCAGCCACATCCAGGCCGCATCGGTGTGATAGTTCGGAACCCCTCCTAAAACATTAGCGATGGCGATCAACTCGGCAGGATAGGGTGCGGAGGTGCAGCGCGTCGGCACAGGTGTGGACATACTCGCGGCTTCCATGACGGTCAGAATGCTCTGCGCCTGCTCAAGTGTAGCCATCTCCCAAGCAATTGCAAGCAGGTTGCCGTCGCTGTTCAATTGTGACAACGTATCGCTGGTGACAAAGTAGCCCAGCTCCGGCTGCCAGAACTTTTCCTGAATAGCGGACGAAACGAGACGTGCCTTGCTTCGATACAAAGTTGCGTACGCGACCAGATCCAGGTCGCTGGCGGTTTGCGCCATTTCCGTTAACGCCTTCCAGTACACAACGTTAGTGTAATGGACATAGCCGCGCCGGGCAACCGAATCAGCCCAATCGGCAAAGGATTCCTGATAGAGGAGGGCATCATGCGATCTAAGCTTGTGCTGCTCCATCCATTGTACGGCGCTCACCAGTAATTCCCAATAGCTGCGTAGGAATTCCACATTTTTGGTTCTGCGAGCATAGATCAGCGCGCTGATTACGAGGATCGCCTGCCCATCGAGTGACGGCGCACCGTGGGCGCTGATATATTTCGGACGCAGGGAGCCTTCCATCGATTGCTCGCGCCCCAAGAAAGAGTGGAAGTAACGTGTCACAAAATCCATTGAGTGCAGTTTGACCGGTAGCTGTCCGTCGGGGGTCTGGTGAGCGAGGAACGCTTCCAAGGTTTGTCTCACAGTCTCGTACTGTTCGAGGGCAAGCAGACCGAAAGATGCGAATCCAAAATCGCGCGCCCAGCTTTCGCGGAAGTTACGATAGCCGGCGTGCAGAACTTCCTTATACTGCCCATTGCGTAGACGGCGGATTTGAATTCCCGATCGCAAGTTTTCGGTCGCAATGAACAACGCCAACGCCTCCTGAGTCTCAAACTCTTCGGGCTGCGAAAGGATCGTCCATGGCATCAGGCGGGGTTGCTTGAGAATTCCACTCAGATATTGAAAAGTTAGCAGGGAGGTAATCCCTGCCAGCGCTCCAAATAAAGCCCCGCTCCAAAACCCGGGACGTTGTGTGTTGGCTTGACTGGGGTTCTTCATCCAATGATCACCTCGCTGATCACATAATGACTGCACAGATTAGACACGTGCGCCGCGAATGCAAACGCAACATGCCGACGTTTGTTTAACCGATTGATCCTCAGAAATGTCGCGGTCTCTTTCTATGACTTTAGTTCAGATCGCAACCGTAGCCAGCGGGCAATATCTGTGCGGCGCAACAAGCCCACGACCTGGTTGTCGACCATCACGGGAACCTGACGTAACTGACGGCGCTGCAAATGGTCGAAGACCTCCGCTACATCCTGATCGGGTGTTACATATTCTAGTTCTGATACAGGCGTCATGATGGCACCAACAGGCGTGCGATCCCAGGTATCCTTCGCTGACTTCGTAACATCATGCATCGCCACAACCCCAACCACATTTTGTCCCTCCGCCACGAGCATCGTCTGCTCTTCCGGCTCTCCCAGCTGCCGGGTCATGAGCTCATCCAGTGAAGCGCTCGAAGCTACCACCGGGAACTGGGTCTGCATCACATGACGCACGGGAATATCCACCAGCATCTCCTGCATAGCGACATGTCTGTATCCTGCTGCGGCAGCATTATTCAAGAATAAACCAATAAAAATCAGCCAGACGCCATTGAAGATCCCTGTTCCGAAGAATGGGATTCGGATGCCGAACAACATCAGCGCTCCGGCAAGAATCATGGACCAGCCGATACCCTGCCCGAGCAAAGCGGCCATTCTCGTCGACCGACGCAAATCCCGTGTGATCGCCCAGAGCAGCGCGCGGACCATCCGGCCGCCATCCAGCGGGAAGGCGGGGATCAGGTTAAAGAATCCTACCATGATATTGATTGAACCCAGCCAGGCAAGAATCGTGTTCATTGGCTGGAGCCGCGCCAGGAGTGCCGAGGCATTTAATGCGGCATCGTTCAACACATAGCCGCCCGCCCCAATCACCAGGAATAATGCTCCCAGAAACAGGCTGGTCAACGGTCCAACGATGGTAATGAATAGCTCTTCGGCTGGAGTATCCGGCTCGCGTTGAATGTTGGATACGCCACCGAACATAAAAAGGGTAATATTTTGCACAGGTACACCGCGCGCCAACGCTGCCAGCGAATGCGCCAGCTCGTGAGCCAACACGGAAGCAAAAAAGAGAAACGCTGCCAGCGTTGCCATTCCCCATCGCATCCCCACAGACCAGCTGGCGTGGACCTGCCCAAACGTCGCACTCAGACTCCAACTCACCAGCCCAAAAATCACCAACCAGCTCCAATCGACATGGATGCTGATCCCAAACAGTTTTCCCATACGAAAACCCGTCATACCATCCTCCAATCACATACGCTTAACTTTTGTGTCCGAAGGACGATGCACACTTCGCTACCTTGAAGACGGACATTAACATCGAATAGCGGATAATTAAAATAAATGGATTTCGGGTACAGCCTTAGTTACATTTCATTCGGGATGAAAACCCGCTTCACTCGAGGCGCTCCGTACGGCGCATCTTAAGCCGAAGCCCAGTACCGCTCAAAAAGCTTGGATTTATGCTGAAATTTTATCCCCTTCCGCCCTGTTTCGAATGTCAGGAATCTTTGATACTTCTGACGTGAAATAAAGACTGCCTAGCCTTTGATATCTTCGGTCGCGGTTATACCGTGGGAGGCAGTTTGGTCCAGTTTTACTTTACGATCCATCGCGGAGGCGAGGTGCGCGCCAAAGAGGGTGATCGTTGCGAGGATATAAATGAGAAACAGGAACGCTACGAGCGCCCCGACCGAACCATACAGAAGTTCATAGCGCCCGAAACGACTACGCAAATAGATAGAGAAAAGCGCCGTGGAAAATTCCCAGGCGACCGAGGCAAACAATGCCGACCAAAAGGCGGCTTTCCCCGCCACGTTGACGGTGGGCACCCAGTAATAGAGTGCAAAGAACAATAAATAGATTGTCAACCAGGAAAAGACACTCGAAAACCACCTCCAGAAATCCACCTGCATGAATGAGGCAAAAGGAATGTCAAATATACGCAACAAACTAAACATCCAGTCGAGAATAAAGGACAAGAAGAAAAGTCCGCTGATGCCGGCGATCATTTTCAGCGCGACCAGCCGTCCCTGAAAGAAATTTCGCTGTGGGGCTTCGAGCCAGGCGAGATTGATGTTATATGCGAGGCTGGTAAATCCCCCGGAGGCGGCCCACATCAGTGTGATCAAACCGAGGACTCCCACCGCCCCGCGCTGCTCCAAGACTTGGCGCAGGTTTTCGCTAATCAAAGAATAGGAATAGGGAATACTCTGTTGAATAAGTTCGGAAACTTTGGAATAAACCTGTTCGGTATTGAGAAATAAACTGCCTGCCGTAATCAGCACCACCAGCAAAGGGAACAGAGAAAAGATAATGTAATAGGCAAGGCTGGCAGCTGCCTGGTTGGCACGAGTTACTGTAAAAGTTTTAACAGCATCCCTAAGAATGTTTAAGCGGTTCCCGCCGATTCGGTCGGCACGGTGGTAGAGTTTCCGAACGCGATTTGAAATCACGAAAACCTCCGGGTTGCTTTATGAGTCGACAGGTTTACTTTCCAGGGTCTTAAGTAGATCCGAGAGCGAGATATCGCTTAGCTCCTGCTCATGGACATCCAGCCATTTCACTTTGATTTTACTTCCATCGGTTGCCAGCGCCATAAATCGAACGGAGGGATGGCTGATCATGAAACTATCTACCCAGCTCGGCAGTTGATTATCGAACGACAAGGAAACAATGACCCATTCCGGGTTCACGTGCTCAACGATGGAAGCCAGTTCCCTCGGATCGTTCACTTCTCTCACCACCTGCAGCTTGTCCGATTTATACAGAATACGCTTCAGCATGTCCCGCAGCAGCCGCGATCCATTTGCAAGGATAACACGTTGTTCCGGCATATGATCCACCTTCCTTGTTTAGTGAGCCATGACTGCGGGAATCCACCGCGGTCATGAGTTGCACAATGAGAGTATCACCCCCTCCGGGGAAGGGCTATAGGTCAAGATATAAGCGCTGGATAGAAAATGGGATATATCTCGTAGAAAACATCATCCCCCAGCAGACTAGCGCTCCAAACGAGAACACCACTTTCCAACAGTGCAAGCGACAGATCGCCAGCATCAAGTTCGAGACTCCCACAGCAGCAGCCACCGTCCGAACTACATGTATTTTTACCTGTTGATAAACGCCAAGTATGCCGCTGCCTCCCCCCGGCTGCTGACATTCAATTTCTCCAAAATGTTATGGACGTGGTTTTTGACCGTGCCTACCTCGATCACCAGGTACTGGGCAATCTGCTGGTTGGTGTATCCCTTGCTGATTAACTCTAATACTTCCATTTCACGGGTGGTGAGGGCCGTCGTATCGGTCAAATTATTTTCGACACCGGCAAACATTTGAGCGAGGTCAGAAAGACGCTCCATCATGGCAGCCGCGATCTGCGGTGACACAAATACCTTGCCCTCCTGAGTGGCACGGACAATTTCGACCAGGTCTTCGAGGGAATCGTCTTTGAGAATGTAACCAGATGCACCCGCCTCAACATAACGGAGGACGCGTTTCTTCTCCTCCGTCAGGCCGAGTGCTAATACTTTGATCGCAGGCGCGATTTCCGCGATGGCGCTTGTCAATCGCAGCCCACCGTTATCCGGTAGACGTGTACTCACCAACGCCACATCGATCTCCTTCTCCTGGACGATTTGAAGCGCTTCTTCATAGGTTGTAACGCAGGCAACTACATGGATGTCTGGTTCATCCTCCAGCGCGGCAACGATGACGTTGCCCATTAACCGGATCTCATTCACCAGTAATAGGTTAATGGGAAGATCAAATTTGTTTTTCATGATCCGTTCCCTCGCCAATAGAAAGTCTACTCGCTTGGTTGATATCGGATGGTTAACGATTTAGGCCACGGTGCTTCAGGCAGGGCTATAGTGGTTTTCTGTGTTGTTTTAAGATGGAATGTGCAGATTGTAACACAAGCTTTTTTCATTCATGGACCGCTTCCAGCGCAAAAAGATTGTGATATTCATGCGGGATGGATTTCACAAGATAGCCACTATTCTTTATACCTTGGAAGTTTCATCCTGCAATGTATCGTCCTGAAGCAGGGTGGCATCGATCTGGATTTCAAGTCCATTCCGCAGGAGATTGGAAAATGGACAGTTTTGATCGGCCTCGATGATCATCTTCTCTAAGGTAGCCGCATCAATGCCGGGTACTTCGGCACGGACATGGAGTTGCATAGTGGTAACTTCGAAACCACCCTCATCCTTGGGTGCAAACACGCATGTTGCTGTCGTATCCGTCCGTACCGGATTGAAGCCATGTTTTGCCAGTGTAGCGGCAACCGACATGCTAAAACAAGAGGCATGCGCCGCGGCAAGTAGCTCTTCGGGGTTCGTGCCTGGTTCTTCTTCGAAACGCATTCCGTAGGTAAAGGGCTGTTCGAATAATGCCTGGCTCTCTGTGCTGACAATGCCGTGGCCATTCTTCAAGTCTCCCGTCCAAAGTACACCTGCTTTTCTGTATTTTTCTGCCATTCGTTAATTCCTTTCTTTAATTGAAGTAGCGGAGCGACATGTCTTCCCGCTCTACGAAACCAACCACTTAATGGGCAATTAATTCTGTGCTCTTCTCCGCGATTCCTTTGAGGAGCGAATCATACGGCTCGTTGAACTTTTGAAGGCCTTCTTCCAAAAGTTGTGCGCCAATCTGATCGAGATCGATGCCCAGTTCGGCCAGCTGACCAAGCTCGGCGCGGGCTTCATCGAGATTCCTATCCAGTGTCAGAGCGACTTTGCCATGGTCCATGAACGCCGCCAGCGTTTCACGCGGGACCGTGTTGATTGTGTCCGGTCCGATCAGGTTTTCGACATACATGACATCCGAGTAGTTCGGATTCTTGGTGCCGGTGCTGCCATACAGAACGCGCTGGATGCGACCGCCGCGTTCCTCGAGATGAGACCAGCGCGGGCTGTGGAAGAGTTCCTTAAAGCGCTGGTATGCCATCTTGGCATTAGCGATCCCAATTTTACCTTTGAGCCGGTTGGCTTCCGGTGTATGCAACTCATCAAGGAGCTTGTCCACTTTTGTATCCACGCGGCTGACGAAAAACGATGCCACCGATGTGATGTGGGCAATATCATAGCCCTTTGCAAGACGTCGTTCCAAACCGGAGATATAGGCTTCAGCGACACGTTCATATTGGCTCAAAGAGAACATCAAGGTAATGTTGATGTTAATCCCTTCGGCAGTCAATTCCTGTATGGCGCTATAACCCTCCTCGGTGGCAGGGATTTTGATCATCAGGTTAGGAAGGTCGACTAATTTGAACAAACGCTGCGCAGCAGCAATGGATCCTTGCGTGTCGTGAGCGAGGTGAGGCTGCACTTCCAGGCTGAAGAAACCATCCATGCCATTGGTTTTATCGTAAGTGGGTCGTAGTACGTCCGTCGCCTCTCGGGCATCCTCGACGGTGAGGGCTTCGTAAATCTCCTCGGGGGACTTGCCGGCCTCAGCCAGTTGTGTCATTTGCTCGTCGTAGTCGTTACTGTCCGCAATTGCCTTCTCAAAAATCGCTGGGTTAGAAGTAATGCCAGTAGCGCCTTTTTCCAAATAGTCCTGCAAATCGCCCGAACGGATCAGCGAGCGTTGGGTGAAATCCAGCCAAACAGACTGCCCAAGGACGGATAATTCATGCAAGTCGGTTCTATTCATGGGGCTTTCTCCTAAACGCAGGCAGAAGTAACACGGAAGCGTGTGCTGCGTTTGTATAAATCTATACGATATAGATATACTGCCAGTTTGACCTATGGCATCCTAACACCCGATATATACCTAGACGTATATCCTTATTCCGGGGAGGATATAGGTCAATCCCGTCGAGGAGGAAGCACCATGCCATTTGACCAGTACCATGAACCGTTTGAGGAACTGTCGGAGGAGACGCGGACCTTTGCCCGGCTCATCATGTCAATGATCGAAGAGGCGGACGCTATTAACTGGTATGAGCAGCGGATATCGGTAGAAGCCGATGAAGAGGCGAAGCAGGTCATGGCTCATGCGCAGAAGGAGGAGTTCATCCATTTTGGGATGGACTTGGAATTCCTGCTGCGGCGCAAGGATACCTGGCGAAAGATCTTGAAGAACATTCTTTTCAAAAAAGGGGATCTAGTGGAGCTGGCGGAAAACTCGGAGGAAGCCGTCGAGGACGAATAGAACGATTTGGAGGTTGAAATGAGAAGTTTTATTGGAGGCTTGTTCAACGATCGGGAGAATGCCGAACTGGCACGTAAGGCATTACTGGAAAATGGAATTGAAGACTCCTCCATCAATCTGCTCGAATGCAGGCGAGAGGAGGAGGCTGTTGTCGTCAAGGAGAAGCCGTCGGCACAATCGATTGGCTTAGCCGCGTTGATCGGCGCGGTCGTGTTGGGTGGGCTCGGCGGATTGCTCGGGCTACTGGTCGGAATGGGATGGCTCCACATCCCGAGTCTGGAGCCGCTGCCCGGAAACACCCTGCCGTTCCAGATTACCTGGCAATACATCGCCACCTCGGTCTTCACCGGTTTGCTGTTTGGCGGCGTGACCGGAGCCATCTTGGGAGTAGCGACCCGCTTGTGGCTGATCGGCTACAGAAAAGTGGACACCTCCAAGGGCATAAAAAAAGGCGATATGATGGTTGCTGTGGAGACAGACGATATCCGCAAGGAAACAAAAGCCAAGCTGACCATGAAAGAATATGGCGCCCGCAAGTTCGAGGAATTCCGAGATATGTGGGATACCGAAATCTGGTCTACGCCCCAGGACGAAGTACAACAGGCACGCTAATTTGAATTTGGGTGTCTCCTCGGGAAGCCGTCTCGCCCTGCACCTGTCCCTGACGGGAACACCGCTTCAGATAGAAACATAGGTTTAAGTAAAAGGCACAGAGTTTTGCTCTGTGCCTTTTTATGTCTAAAAACAGGCAAACAAATGGCTTTATCTCGTCTGCATTATGCGCCGCAGAAGGATCCAGTCAACCAGGAAGATGAGCAAGCCAATCAAAGCAAGCCCACCAATATAAATCGTCGGCAGAGGCAACCCCCGCAGCATAACGTCGTGCATGATGTTGATGCCATACGTCGCCGGGAGCATATAAGAGAAAACTTTCATCGGTTCCCACATCAGACGCAGGTCGAGGAAGAAGCCGCT
>DATHUN010000641.1:0-5141 GCA_035462205.1 Anaerolineales bacterium | reverse complement strand
CCATCGACACGTTTACTCTCTTCGGAAAAATTTTCGAGATGGACGATCGCGATACGAAGATGCGCATCGGTCAACTTTCTGAAGCATTTGAGATCGGGGATCTACTGGAGACTCCGGTCCGCAAGCTTTCCCTTGGCCACCGGATGCGCTGTGAAGTGGCTGCTTCGCTCCTCCATCGCCCCAAGTTAATTCTGCTCGACGAGCCTTCTATCGGATTGGATGTGGTCGCGAAGCAACATATTCGCGACGCGATTCGTGAGATGGCGCGGCTCGAAAATGTTGGTGTTCTGCTGACCTCGCACGATGCGGGTGATCTCGAAGCGTTATGTCGCCGCGTCATCGTCATCAACCATGGACAGATCGTTTACGAGGATAAAGTATCGAACCTCAAGCGCAAATTCCTCACTTCAAAAATGGTGGAAGTGCGCTATGCGGAAGAGGTTCCGGCAAATTTTTCACTGGATGGCGCCGAGCTTCTTAAAGTGGGACATTACGGTGTGAAACTACGTTTCGACACCCAGAAAACCTCGGTAGAAAAAGTACTTTCGCATGTCACCGACGCAGGTAGCGTTGTTGATATCACCATCTCTGATCCGCCCTTGGAAGAAGTGATCGCAAAAATTTATCAAACGCAGGCTGTAAATTGAGACAAAACGTTATGTAGTTTGCAATCTTTGGCAAGCTTTTTGTTTTGAAAGGATAAGCCCAACGGGGGATTTCGTTTCTAATCCGGACTAAGCTCGTCTTTAATCTTGACCTGCTATAATGCCGTTCTGCCCCCGTTTTACGGCTTCGGCTCACAACTGCATATACGAAATACCACTTGACCCAAGGAGTCCTTCCGTAATGCGGTTGGGTTTCCCTACCTTACTATTCATCTTGTAACCCCAAAACTAAATACTTTTTATCCACCTGTACACTAAATTTGAGAGGTTAACTATGTCCTTCTTTCCAACGGCGCCTAAACGCCCCCACCCAATTACTCAGCACGGTGAAACCCGCATAGACAACTATTACTGGATGCGGAATCGCGAGGACCCGGAAGTCATGAGGTATCTACGCGCAGAAAGTGATTATCTCGAAGAAGTGATGGGGCATACCAAACCCTTGCAGGATTTGCTGTATGCCGAGATGAAGGGACGCATTAAGGAAACGGACTCATCGCTCCCGGAAAAGCGCGGCGGGTATATCTATTACACGCGCATGGAAGAGGGACACCAATATCCCATCTACTGTCGGAAAAAAGAGTCGCCGGAAAATTCGGAAGAAATTTTGCTCGACCAGAATCTGCTTGCCGCGGGAAAGTCGTTTTGCAGCGTCGGCGCACTCATCGTCAGCCCCGATGGGAACAAGCTTGCTTATTCTGTAGATGTGGAAGGGACAGAGGTCTACACGCTCTATCTTAAGGACCTAGTAAATCAGGTCATCTACCCGGAAGCGATTGAAAACACGTTTAGCAGTGTTTACTTTCATACCGGCGTGGAGTGGGCGAATGATAGCGAAACCTTGTTTTATATTACTCTCGATGAAGCAGAACGACCTTATCGATTGTTCATTCACAAAATTGGTACAAGTACATCACAGGATACGCTAATTTTCCAGGAGGATGATGAAGCGTTTTCTATATTTATTCAAAAAACGCGCGATGAGGCATTCATCCTGACTCACCATCACAGCACGCGCGCCACAGAAACACGCTTTCTTTTTGCGGATCAACCGGCTGGCGAATTGCGTGTGCTATCGCCGCGGGTTGATGGGGTCGAATACTTCCCGACCCACCAGGAGGGGTATTTTTATATTGTCACCAATTATTTGGCAAAGAACTTCCGTCTCGTGAAAGCCAGTGTGGAACACCCGGAACTGGAACACTGGCAAGAGATTATCCCCCACCGCGAGGATGTACTGCTCGATTACGTAGACGCCTTCAAGAACCATGTCATCCTGTATGAACGCAAGGATGCATTGCGCCAGATCCGCATCATTGGCGCCAACAATGCTGTCCATTATGTGAAGTTTCCTGAGCCGACCTACAACGTCGATTGGGAGTCGAACTCGAATTACGACACAAACATCTTCCGCTTTCGCTATTCGTCGCTGATCACGCCGCCCTCGATCATTGATTACCACATGGATTCCGGCGAATGGCAGCTTGTCAAGCAGGAGGAAATTCTCAGCGGCTATGATATTTCAAAGTATGTCTCAGAGCGAATTCACGCGACCGCTGCGGATGGAAAACTTGTACCCATTTCGCTCGTCTATAAAAAAGATTTGAACCGCGACGGCAACAATCCGATGCTCCTCTACGGGTATGGAGCCTATGGGGCAGCCATCGATGCAGATTTCAACTCCCGGCGCTTTTCGCTGCTGGACCGTGGATTTGTTTTTGCCATTGCACACATTCGCGGTGGCTCCGACATGGGACGCGCCTGGTACGAGGATGGCAAGCTCTTTAATAAGAAAAATTCGTTCACTGACTTTATCGCCTGTGCCGAGCATCTCATAAAAGAAGGTTTCACGTCGAAAGAGAAGCTCGCGATCGAAGGCGGCTCGGCCGGCGGACTGCTCGTCAGCGCGTGCCTCACAATGCGCCCCGATTTATTTAAAGCGGTCATTGCCAAAGTCGCCTTCGTTGATGTGATCACTACGATGAGTGACCCCACCATCCCGTTGACGACGCTGGAATATGATGAATGGGGCAACCCGGAGGATTTCGAATACTACAAATATATGCTGTCGTATTCACCCTACGACAATATCCGTCCGGTGGAATATCCACACCTGCTCATCACAACCGGATTGAACGATCCGCGCGTCGCCTATTGGGAACCGGCGAAGTTCGCTGCAAAACTGCGTGAGGTCAAAACGGATAATAACCTGTTATTGCTGCAAACCAATTTTTCATCGGGTCATGCCGGTGCCAGCGGTCGTTATGACAACCTGAAGGAAGTTGCGATAGATTACGCCTTTCTAATCGACCGCCTGTGCGGGCTCACAACCGCCTCGGTTCGTGACGAGGAGGTCCTCCGTCCTATTGAACTTCAGAATGCGGAGAGTATAATTCGACAAGATTTATCCGTTCTGCAATAAGGAGAGCTGACATGGACCGTTATCTTGTCGAATCACCGCATGAAGCCGGTGACTGTGATGCGATCATCAAGGAAATCCACGCCGCGGGCTATCTCCATCACTTTGAATGGGGCTGTCATGACGGCGCTCATTGTGGATGGGCGATCATCGAAACGGATAACCGCGAGCACGCCAAGCAAATTGTCCCGTGGCGAATTCGGGACAAGGCACGCATCGTAAAGCTGGAAACCTTCGGCAAGGTTAACCGGTCACATTCGGAAAAAAGCTAATTCCAAACCGCACAGTTCCTTCCATGGCTGTGCGGTTATAATTTCTATACTTCCAGGAAGGTTCAGGAGGATGCAGAATGATGACATTCCCCATTGCACCAAAACAAGCCAAAGAGATCACGCAGCACGGACAAACCCGTATCGATCATTATTTCTGGATGCGTTATCGCGAGGATCCGGAAGTTCTTACGTATCTACATGCCGAGCAGGATTATCTGGAAGAAGTCATGCAGCATACCAAACCACTGCAGGAACAGCTCTTTCAGGAGATGAAAGGCCGCATCAAAGAGGACGATTCCTCAGCTCCCGAAAAAGATGGCGACCACGTATATTACACGCGTTATGAAGCAGGGAAACAATATCCTTTGTATTGCCGCAAAAAACTTACTCCCGATACAGTGGAAGAAATCCTGCTCGATCAAAATGCGCTGGCAGGCGATAGTGACTTCTGCCGCGTGGGTGCCTTCGCAATCAGCCCGGATGCACACAAACTCGCTTATTCCGTCGATGCAGATGGTACAGAAATTTGCACGATCTACATCAAGGACCTGACCACCGGGACGTTATTGCCGGAAGCGATTCCCAACACCTATGGTGACGTCTACGGTCACTCCGGCGTGGAATGGGCTCGCGATGGTTCCAGCTTCTTTTATCTGACACGGGACGCCGCCCTGCGCCCATATCGTATTTACCGCCACAATCTTGGGGAGAACCCCGATCAGGATGTTTTGCTCCTCGAAGAAAAGGATGAGACGTATTTCTTGTGGCTCAGCCAGAGCAGAAGCAGGGCTTATCTTTTCGCGCACATGCATTCCACGACAACCGACGAGTGGAGGATCCTGCCCAACGATGGCTCAAGCACGGAGTTCAAGACGTTTCAACCGCGCCTCCCCGGTATCGAATATGAGGTAGAACATGCTGGCGATCACTTCTTTATCATCACCAATGAGAATGCGCAAAACTTCAAGCTGATGCGTGCACCCCTCCATGCCACGACCAGGGAGAACTGGCAGGAAGTTCTTCCCCACCGCGCCGATACGCTGATCACCGGCATGGATGCATTCGAAGACTTCTTTGTGCTCTATGAACGCAATAACGGCTTCAAGCAAATCCGCATCTCAGATACGGATGGTTTGACGAACGCTTGGAATATCGCTTTTCCCGAGCCGGTATACAACCTCTTCCCCATGCGCAATCCTGAGAACAAAACAGATGTGCTGCGCTTTATCTATACTTCGCTTGTCACACCAAATTCGGTCGTAGACTACAACGTCAAAACAAAGACATGGACTGTGGTAAAGCAGGACGAAATTCCAAGCGGCTATGACGCCAAGCAATATGTCTCTGCACGGACGTATGCCACCGCGACGGATGGGACACAAATCCCCATGTCACTTGTACACAAAAAAGGCTTAGAGCAGACGGGGAATAATCCCGCGCTGTTGTATGGCTACGGTTCCTATGGCTATAGCATGGACCCGAGCTTTAACGCCAATATCATCAGCCTGCTGGATCGAGGATTTGTCTTTGCCATCGGGCATATTCGCGGTGGCTCCGAAATGGGACGCGCCTGGTACGAGAACGGCAAGATGCTCAATAAGCGCAACACTTTCACCGATTTCATTGCTTGTGCCGAACACCTGATCAAGGAAAAATATACCCGAACGGAAAAGCTCGCCATCATGGGCGGCTCCGCTGGCGGATTGCTGGTCGGCGCCTGTGTCACGATGCGGCCCGACCTGTTTGGCGCGGTGGTCGCCCAGGTCCCCTTTGTCGATGTGATCA
>DATHUN010000640.1:0-4173 GCA_035462205.1 Anaerolineales bacterium | reverse complement strand
GGGAACAGAGAAGCCAGCTTCGGCCGCCGCGCGCAAAGCGCCAAGTGCCATCAGATCGTTCAAGGCAAAGATGGCAGTTGGCCGTGGATCCATCTTGAGCAGCGTATGTGTGATATCCATGCCGGACTGGGCGTGATAGTCCCCGCGAAAAATCAGTTTTTCCTCGAACGCAATACCACCCTGACCGAGGGCCGTGCGATAGCCGGGGTTGCGTTCGGCGCTCGGTGTAATACTGGAAGGACCGGCGATGCATGCAATCCGTGTATGACCGAGTTCGAGCAAATGACGCGTGGCGATAAAACCGCCCAGCTCGTGGTCCGTGAGCACAGCGTCCGCTTCGACGTTCGGCACGTCACGGTCGATCATCACGACCGGCATGCCGCGCTGAAGCAAAAAATCGAGGGCACCAGCCTGGTCGCCCGCGGCAACAAAGATAATCCCATCGACCTGTTTCTTGCTCAGTACATCCACGTAAAAGATCTCACGCTGCATGTCCAGTTCCGTATTGCACAGAAAAACGCTATATCCTTTTCGGAAGGCTTCGTCTTCGATACTGCGGCTGATCTCGGCAAAGAAGGGGTTGGCGCTATCGGGCAGGACGAGACCAATAGTGTTGGTTTTCCCCTGGCGAAGCGAACGCGCCAGGGCGTTGGGACGATAATTCAGTGCATCCATCGCCGCCAGAACACGGTCACGTGTCTCCGGCGAAACAAGCCGGGTGTTGTTTATGACGTGTGAGACGGTGGCATAAGAAACTCCGGCACTTTCAGCCACTTCCCGAATTGTAGTCATCTATGGATTTCCTTGAAAAAATCGGGTATACTGCCTTACGTAAACGTTTACGCAAACGTTTTTATCATTATAGTCAAAGGGTTAGTGAGAGTCAATCCCTTTTTCCTCAAAGCTATTCCAATCTGGCTGAATCCTGGAGTGAAAATTGAAAGCAATTCGCGATCAAGCGCTGGAACATGTAAAACACTTGGCCGTCGAGATCGGCTGCCGGCCGATTGGTTCTCCAGCCAACCTCGCTGCCGCCGATTACATCGGTAGTGTGTTCACCAAGTCCGGTCTCATGATTGAAAAGCAAGTGATCCCCTGTCCAGACTGGTCTGCCGATCAGACGAGTCTCGCGCTCGCCGGGGAGATGCTCGAAGCCGTTGCGAATGCGTTTTCACCGGCTTGTGACATCTCGGCGCCAACCGTTGCCATCTGCACGCCCGCGGAGTTGGAGTCGGCTGCGATCACGGACAAAGTCGTGATCTTTTATGGGGATATGGCACAAGGGGAGCTGGCTACCAAGGGCGGCATCTACGTCTCCGATCGGGACCGGCGAATTCTCCAGCTGCTCGACGAGAGACATCCAGCTGGAGTGATTACCGTCAACCCTACGACCCACGCTCGCTGGCGTCTGATCGAAGATTTCGATCTCGATATTCCCTCTGTCACAGTTACGGCTTCTGATGGTCTGAAATTGTTGAAATGCGTCGGTGACACCGTGCAGATGAAAATCGTGTCCCGGCGCACTCCCAGCCACACCGATAATGTCGTCGGCCGGCTAGCCGGCGAGGTGCCAGAGCGAATCGTTTTTTGCGCTCATTATGATTCAAAAATCGATACGCCGGGGGCATATGACAATGCTGCCGGTGTTGGCGTCCTGTTAACGCTCGCAGAAATCTTGTCGCAGCAAAAACATCGCCACACCCTTGAATTTGTCGCCTTCACCGGCGAAGAAGGTGCGGGTTTAGGTGATATGGAGTATGCGCGCAGCACCGGGAATTTTGACCAGGCAAGCACCGCGATCAATATCGATGGCGTCGGTCCGTTCACCGGGACGACGACCGTCGCCTCGTTTGCGGCCTCGCTCGATTTCGACACGTGGCTCGACGATGAGATCAGCCGCTATGCAGGAGTGGTCCGGGTTGCGCCCTGGCCGGCAAGTGACCACTATATTTTTTATTCTCACGGCGTGCCAAGCGTTGCTTTGACGAGCACAGGCATACGAGATATTTATCACACCCAAACCGATACAATCGACTGGATCAGCGGGGCAAAACTGGCGGAAGCCACGCAACTCGTCCTGGATTTATTTGAAGAACTGGATCAAAAAAATTTATCATGGAGCCGCCCCAGCAAATAACGACGGGTCTGATCTTGTTTTGAGAAGGATGATTTATGAATTGTTATATCGGCATCGATCTTGGTGGAACAAACCTGCGGGCAGCCATTGCGGATACCGAGACCGGGCAGATTTTTCACCAACGGAAATGTCCCACCCTGGCTGCGGAGGGCCAGGAGGCCGTCATCGGACGGATCATCCAATTGATCGGAGAGTTAAGGCAGGAGAGCCAAGTTCCAAACAGTGCCGTCCAGGGTATTGGGATTGGCGTACCGGGCACACCAGACATCGATAAAGGTATTATTCAATTTTTACCGAACCTGCCAGGGAAATGGCCGAACGTTCCACTTGCCGCGATCATTGAGGAGCAAGTCCACTTGCCGGTCGCGCTGATCAATGATGTGCGTGCCATCACCCTCGGAGAGTGGATGTTTGGTGCGGGTCGCGGCGCGGACACCATTGCCTGTCTGGCGATCGGCACGGGAATCGGCGGCGGCGTGATCGTCAATGGACAATTTCACCTGGGCATCGGCGGAACGGCCGGCGAATTTGGTCACCATGTGGTCGAAGTAGACGGCTTACCCTGTGGTTGCGGTGGAAAGGGCTGTCTCGAGTTGTATGCTTCGGGCCCTGCCATCGCTGCAATGGGCGTCAAGGAGGTCATGCACGGTCACACGACCCGGATCGGCGAGCTGGTCAATCATGACTTGAACCGCATCGACGCGGGAGTCGTTGTCCAGGCTGCAAAAGAAGGGGATCCGATCGCGGTAGCGATTCTGCAGCGAGCCGGGACGTACCTGGGCATTGCAGTTGGGAATATTCTGGGCGTGATCAGTCCGCAACGAGTGATTTTCGGCGGCGGCGTGAGTGTTGCCGGAGAGGTATTATTGGCGCCAATCGTGCAGACGATCAAGGAACGTGTCCATGTAATTCCACTCGATCAGGTGGCCTTCGTCCTGGCAGAATTGGGCATCAACGGCGGGTTGATCGGTGCTGCGCTCTGGGCGAAGCACAAGTGTGAAAGATTATAGGGAGATCAGGATTTATGAATCAGAAGCGAATTGCAATCGGAAGTGACCACATCGGTTACCCATTGAAAGAAGATATCAAGAAATACTTGGTTGAGCTGGGATACAGCTACGAGGATTTTGGTACAAACTCCTCCGAACGCACGGATTATCCACTCTTCGCCAAGCAGGTCACATCGGCGGTGACGTCGCAGCAAGCCGATCTCGGAATATTGATCTGCGGTACGGGGGTCGGCATGTCGATCACTGCCAATAAGGTCAAAGGTATCCGCGCAGTGGTCTGCAGCGAGCCGTATTCGGCGCTGCTTTCACGCCAGCATAACAATACCAACGTCCTGACGCTTGGCTCGCGCGTCGTCGGGCTTGAGGTTGCGAAGATGATCGTCAAGGCCTGGCTGGAGGCCGAGTTCGAAGGTGGCCGGCATGCTGCGCGTTTGGAAATCATTTCCCAAATTGAATCCGAACGGGCAGTGGAAATCCCATCACCGAAAGAACCTACGCGTGTAGAGCTCATTTCGCAGACCCGAAAAAAGATTGCCGAAACAGGGAAATTGGTCTTCGGGCGGCATCTCACCGACGCGGCGGGTGGCAACATCAGCGTCCGCGTGGATGATCATATTTGTATTACGCCACGTTACAGCGGCAGCAAACGGCATTGGCAGCTCGAGCCCAATCAGGTTCTGGTCAGTGACCTGGAAGGGCACAAGCTCGAAGGCGATGGCGATATTTCACGCGAAGCAAAGGTGCATTACCGACTCTATAAAGAGTTCCCGGATGGCACGGCAGTGCTGCACTCACATCCGCGTCATGTGATGGTCTTTGTGGCTTCGGGTCAACCGATCGAGCCCATCTTCGAAGCTACCTTGAAATTTGGCACGATTCCTGTCGTCGGTAAATTTGCCCCGGCGCATTCCGAAAAGCTGGCAGACTTTATTGCGGAGGCGATGCAGGGAAAAGAAGAAGCCATTCGAAAATACGCTGTCGCCGTGATGGCGCCCTGGCATGGATTATTCGTGATCGCCAAGGACC
>DATHUN010000639.1:0-3878 GCA_035462205.1 Anaerolineales bacterium | reverse complement strand
CAGGCGCTGGATTGTTCCATTTTCGATTAAAGTTACTCTGCCGTTCAGGCAACATCTGTGTTTTCCACATTCAGAGATGATCCGGCTGGTTTCCCCAGCTTCTCCATAACACGCAACTCATTTTCTCTGTTGCGCTTTATTTCTTCGCCTTGCGTCAAGTCCTTGATCATTTGCACAAGGAAGGATGGCTCGAAGGGCTTGGTAATGTACCCCACTCCAAGCTGACGCACCCCCTCTTCAAGCACATCCGTTCCATAGGCGGTGATCAGAACAAGGATCATTTCCCGATAATCTTGCCTGATCTTACTCAAGAGCTCAAGACCCGACGAACCTGGCATATTAAAGTCACTGACTACTACATCGAATGCCTGGGTTGCAAGCAGCGAAAGCGCCTCCGCGCCGTTGAGACAAACGGCAACTGAGATCGCTTCTCCCATGGCCTTGCGCAGCCCGTAGGAGAGGGTTGTCACAAGATTTCGATCATCGTCGACGAGCAGGACATTCAATGTGCCCATGCATGTTTTCCGTTGTCGTCGAAATTCGCGTTATGTTGCCGGATCATCTTATCTGTTAGTTTAATGACTAGATCCCTCGAAACCATGAGGGTTTTCGAGGAACTTTGTGGAAACTTCCATCATTGATTTCAAATTGCCAATCGATAGCCCGTGCCGCGTACGGTCAGAATATATTGTGGTTGTTCAGGATCAATTTCGATCATCTTGCGTAATTCGTGGATTCTCCAGCGAGCCAGGTCTCGTGCCTCCGCGACCGCCACATCATATCCCTGGGACTCTCTCACGAGACTCTTGTATGCAACCGTTTTCGGAGCGTGGCGAAGCAATGTGGCTAAGTAATCAAAGTAGATTCCCGATACCGGAATGTACTTGCCATTAAGTGCAGCATGGCGTGCATGCAAGTCCAATTCAAAATTCCCCTTCTTTAGGAAGCGAGTTGGGTTGGTCGATTGCAGGGCAACCAGTGCATTGGTGGGAGTTGTATCCTCGCCTTCCATTTTTTGTAACTCCGCCAAGAGTACCTGAATCTGGCCGACGATTTCCTTTTTGCGAGCAGGTTGTTCGCTTTCCGCTAAAATTTCCTCCACGCGAGTGAGAATCGATACTGGCTCGACCGGCTTGATGAGATAATCGCGTGCTCCCAGGCGCACCGCTTGAATTGCCGATTCTAATGCCGCATGCGCTGTAAGGATGAGAACGGGCATCTCGGGAAATTGTTTGTGGGTCTCGAGCAATAGATCAATACCGCTCATGCCGGGCATATTCAAATCCAAGAACATAAGATCGTAATGATACAACTGCAAAGAATTCAGCGCCTCTTGCGCATTGGCTGCAGTGTCGACGCGATATCCCTCTTTCTGCAAGATAAACGAGAGGCTCAGCCGCAAACGATCCTCGTCATCCACGATCAGGATGCTGTTTTGCGGAGTCATGATATCCCTTCGTCGACTGCTATCAGTGGCAGCCAAACCGTAAACGTTACGCCTTTTTCAGGAACGCTTTCCACGAGGATTTCGCCTTGATGCTGCTGGACGAGATCGTAACTGATATACAATCCTAGCCCCGTGCCGTTTTTCTTTGTTGTAAAGAATGGCTCAAAGATGGACAGCACATCCTCATCGGGGATGAGCGGACCCGTATTGTGAAGATCCACACCCACCCGCTGGTTATCTTCGCTGGCATGCAAGCTGATGGTGATCTTGCCCTTTTGATTCGTCTCCATAGCCTCTAAAGCATTCAGACATAAGTTAATGAAAACCTGCTTCAGATCATTGCGAACAGCAAGAACAGTGTATGGCGGGTACCCATCCACCTGACACCATTCCACTTGGTTTTTCTTCAGCTGTGGAGCCAGTAGGTCGTGCACTTCCGCCAGCAGTTCGAGCACATTCACGTGTACTTTTGCCTTTGATCCGGAAGCATACGTTCCACGCAATCGTGCGACTAAGTCAGAAATGCGATTCGCCTCGGCCGATGCCATCTTCAGGTACTCAACAGCCGGGCTCCCCGGTAAAATCTGATCCTCCAACAAGTAAAAAGTATTCTTGACCGTTTGGATGGGATTATTGATCTCATGCGCGATGACCGACACCATTTTTCCCAACGCGGCCAGCTTATCTGCCTGGACCAGTTGATTTCGCATTCCTTGTTCTTTTTCCAATGCCTTTTTCAGTTCGCCAAGCAGGCGTGCGTTCTGAATGGCGACAGCCGCGTGATGTGCCAAGGACTCTAGCATGCGCAGGTGCTTTTGATCAAAGAAATCGGGCTCACTGTGGCTGGCGTTCAGGAAGCCAATGGTCTCATCGCTTATCACTAATGGAACCCCGATACAGGAGCGCACCCATTCCGCCCCCTGAACTTTTTGCCACCCCGGATCCCTGGCCGTGTCGGTAATGTGTATACTTTTGCGTGTGATATACATTTTGTGGAAGGTGGGCCACGCGATAGGGAAACGGAAATTTAACAAATTCTGTTCGATTCTTTCGAGACCTTGGTAACCGATGCGGCGGACGATCAAAGCATGCTCTCCCTCTACGAACATAACGTTTAGTCCCTGTGCAGGAACCAATTTATGTGCCTGAACAAGAATACGATCAAGGATTTCATTCAGGTCTAGGCTTTCATTCAGGGCAATCGAGCTTTCTATCAAAGAGGTCAAATATGCATTAGTCTCCTGAAGTTCACTCGTGCGCTCCATGACACGGCGCTCCAGTTCAGCGTTCATCTGCCGGATGCGCTCTTCTGCTTGTTTACGTTCCGTGATATCGCGCAGCACACCTTCCGTAGCCACTGCCTGTCCATCTGCATCAAAGAGGATATGCGCTGTAATCGAAGCGAATAAATTGCTTCCATTCTTATGTCGGAAAAGTGCTTCAAAGTCGTTGACTGACCCGTTTTCGATCATCAGCGCATCCAGAGCGGCATATTGCTCCGGAAAGACGAAAAATTCCGTCACGCTGTGCCCAATCACCTCCTCCGGCCGGTAGCCTCCGCGCTTTGTGATCGAGGGACTGATCGAGGTGAGATGACCTTGATTGTCCGTTTCGTAAATCACATCTGCTACGTTTTCGTAGATATTGCGATACTTCTCTTCGTTGAGGCGCAGGGCTTCTTCCGCCCGTTTTTTTTCCGTGATATCTCGGACGGTCACCACACGACCAAGCGAGCGATTCCGGCTGTCTACCAAAGGCGACATGCGCAGCTCATACCACGCTTGCGATTCACCCTCGCCAAAAACGATTTCATCTTGCGCTTCCTGCAAATTTTCATAATGCTCCACCAAAGCGGGCCAGGCATGAAAGACGTCTCGCGCTCTCTGCCCAATCACCTGTGAAGCCGATAGACCAAGCGCCCTTTGCACAGCCGGGTTGATATCTACAATATTGCCTTTTACGTCCAGCACAATCATTCCATCCGGCATTTTCTCAACCACCACATCACGCGCCACGGGCGCCAGGTTCACCAATTTGAAGTTAAAGATGCCCAATGCTAAAGCAACAATGCTGAAAGTAAAGGCGAAAGGCGTGACATCCAGATTGGGAATAAGAGAGAAACCGGATACGTAAATCACATTTCCAACCCAAGGCATTAGAACCGCAATCAAAAGAATAATGTTCTGCCTGCGGAACAGACCCTTCGTTCGATAAAGCGCTTGAAAAATAAATATCGTTCCCGCCAATAGGAGAACGTAGGAATAAAACAAATAGACCCAAAACCACAAACCATGCGTAACCTCGAGAGCCGAAAATGGACCTGCTGTATGGATCTGAAAATCCTTCCAGATGAGACCATGCGCCTCGGTTGTAAAAGCCAGGATCAAAGTGATGATCGGCACAGTGGATAGCAAGGTAACATTACGATTGG
>DATHUN010000638.1:0-8542 GCA_035462205.1 Anaerolineales bacterium | reverse complement strand
CCGTAAAATATTTAGCGCCATTTTCTGTGATGACAACGTCCTCTTCCAAACCCAGATAACCATAATTCGGTACAGCCAAGCCCGGTTCAATGGTGTATACCTGTCCTACTTCCAAGGCTTGGTTTGGAGAGTCCCCATACTTCTCCCAAAGCGGACCCAGGAGTGCACCACCATCGTGCGCCACGCGTCCGAGCTGGTGACCTAATGCATACGGATATTCGGGGTAACCCGAGTCGGTGACAATCTCGCGCGAGATCACGTCGATGGAGTTGCCGGTCACACCAGCTTTCATTGCTTCGCGCGATTTCTCAATCGCAGTGCGGATCGTAATAAATCCGCGTTGTATCTCCACAGGGGCTTCCGTTTCACCATCGCGTAAAACATATACCACACGCTGAATATCGGAGCAGTATTCTTGATATTTCACACCAAAGTCAAAGTGGAGCAGATGTCCGCGCTCCACTTTGGTCTTCGTCGGACCGTTGTGTCCTACCGGGGAGTTGGGTCCGCTGTTGACCGCAGGACAATTTTCGGCGGGCCAGGCGAGTCCGACGCCGTAGTCATTTGCCAACCTATGCATATATTCGCCGATCTCAATTTCGGTCATGCCGACTTTGATGAAGTCAAATGTCTTTTTGTAAATCTCATCTGTAATTTCAATGGCTTTGCGGATGCGCGCCTGCTCGGTAGGTGTCTTTCGTCCCCGCAGCGCAGAGATGACCGGTTCCGCGCTGACAAGCCGGTCGGCGTAGGGCGTATCTGCGAGATATTCACGCAGAATCTCATACATAGCGTGAGTCAACCCGTCGGCGTGGACGTTGTTCCTCGAAGTGTTGACCGCGATTCGGTCCGGGCTGAGGCGGGTGATCGTGTCGCGCAGCAGCTCACGCACTGATTTATCATATCCCAGGATTTCGTCGAAAACATCGAGACGCTGCAAGGCATCCTTTTCCAAATTGCCGATGATGGCGATCTTTTCACCTTTACGGGTGAGGATGAGGGCTGAAGTCCAGGTGAGATCGTTTGCACCGATCAGCAAATCGAGCGCCGGGTCACGCACACCGCTCGTCTCGCGGACGAACGTGAGCCACAGATCAGTTTGTTGCTCTTTCAGGATTTCAATTGCCTGGTCTACTTTCTCTTGAATGAGGGTCATAAGATCTCCATGGGGTTAGTTAGGTACTTTCTTCGGCGCTGAGAATAGTTTTTTGTTTATATGCCAATTTACGCGGTTCTTTGACGAGAAATATCAAAATGGACATGACTGTGATGGATATCACACTCGACAATCCAAAGGTGAGCAAGAAGCCCTGTGTATCCGCCAGCCAACCACCGACCAAGGGGGCCACAATAGTGGCGGGCGCGGTGAGTGTCTGTGCAAGACCAATATAGAATGGGCGTTCGTCCTCGCCGCTGAAATCGATAGTCATTGTCATGCCATTTGTCCAAATGGAAACATTGGAAAAACCTGTCAGGACGAAGATCGGGAAAAACCATGCAAGGGAGGGAGCAAACCAGGCGAGCACGGAGCTAAGCATGGCCGAAGCCGCCCCGATAATCAACATCAACCGGTGGCCGACACGGTCTCCCAACCAGCCCATGCCCGCATTGGCAACCATCTGGGCAATGGTCAGGGTGGCTGTCAGGTACCCAGCGGTGACCTCCTGCATGTGGAAGCGGCGCAAGGCATAGACAATGTAAAACGAAAATCCCATCGTCGCAAACTGAGAAAGGATGCGCGAGGCAAGGAACCAATCAAAATTTCGATCGCGCTTGAGAATTTGCGCCGCACCATGCCAGAAGGGCGGGGGATTGTCTTCGATCACTTTATCGTGATCGGCCGGTTCGCGGGTTTGGAACAGGAAGAACCATGAAGCAGTAAAGAAGATGCAGGCAATCAGGAAACAATATAAAAAACCACGCGGCGCCTCGAACCAGTTTAATAGATAACCTGCGCTGATTGCGGCCGCGCTAATGAATAGGTTGGCAACGGCCGCCTGCGTTCCAAAAAATGTGCCGCGTGAATCAGATGGAATAATTTTGGAAATCAAGCTGGTCCACGCATTGGCAGTGAAGCCACCGCCCAGTCCCTGCCAGATTAAACATAAAAATGTCAGCACCAAGCCAGCCTGGACCCCGATTTTGGGTAAAAGTAAGGCAACGAGTGCGAGGCCTAAAAAGGGAACGCGCTCGTGAACTGTCATCAGCATCACAGTCCGTTTGTAGCGGCGCAGCCGGGCTGTGTGGCTGGCAGTGAATAACTGAGGGAGCAGCCAGCCGGTCGCGTGAATGGCTGGCACCAGTCCAATCAGTGTAGCGGAATTTGTCATGGAGGCGACGAAAAGAGGCAGGATCGTGCTAAAGGAAACAAAACCAATTGCCAGTCCAAAAAAACCGCCATCCAATAAATTAACGATGATATTATGCCGCAAGTGCCTGCGGACAAATTGTTCGACGTTAGTGAGGGGGAGCATGATGGGATTCTACACTAGTAGCGCATTCCCATAACTCGAAAAACTGCCTCTTGACAGTTTTATCCATTTGCATAAAATAAAAACGAACGTTCGTTCATTTTTGGAGAATTTATGCAAAAAGAAAAACAGACGAAAGGCGAAGTGACCCGGCTAGCCATTGAAGACGCAGCGATCCGTCTCTTCCTCGAGCAGGGATACCATGCCACCTCTATGCGCCAGATCGCAGATCGTGCGGAGTTGGCGCTGGGTGGTATCTACAATCATTTTTCCAGCAAGGATGAAATCTTTGAAGCCATCATCATCGATCAGCATCCTTATAAGAGAATTTTGCCTTTGATTTTGGAAGCCGAGGGCAATACGGCCGAGGAATTCTTTGGGAATGCCTTTCGAATCGTTGTGAATGAATTGGGGAAACAACCGGAGTTTATAAACTTCATGTTCATTGAACTGGTGGAATTCAAAGGCAAACACGGAAAAATTATGCTGCGTGAAATTGCGCCAAAGGTGCTGCCTGTGTTTGAGAAGGTCATCAAAGCGCGAAAGGATCTGCGGGTGACAAATCCTGCGATATTGATGCGGTCATTTTTCGGCATGATCATTGCTTACTTTGTTACCGAAATGATCATTGCTGACTCGGTGGTCAGTAAATTCATGCCCAAGAATCCGACCGATGCCTACGTTGATATCTTTCTCAAAGGCATTCTAAAGGAGCCCGCATGAACTCACGTTTAATGTCCATTATCCGCAAGGAATTTATCCAGATCTTTCGAGATCCACGCACGCTGGTTTTGATCATTCTTATGCCGATCATGCAGCTATTCCTGCTTGGATATGCGGCGACAACCGATATCAAAAATATCTCCTTAGCAGTCTGGGACCAAAGCCAATCGCCGCAGTCTCGTGCATTGCTGGATGCATTCCGCGCTGCCAATTACTTCAGTATTGATTATTCAGTTTACTCTGCAAAAGAATACACTGGCCTGATCGAAGCGGGAAAAATTCGCGCCGCCCTTATTATCCCGCCGGATTACGAAACGCGACTGCTGCAGGGAAAAGCACAGGTGTCCATGGTGCTGGATGGCTCCGATGCGACCGTAGGCGGGACAGCGCTTTCCACGGCGAAATTGATCGGCCAATCCTATGCAACCAAAGTACTGACAGAGCAAGCTGCGCTGACAGGACGACCGTCTTCGTTCACCCCTCCGCTCGATGTGCGCACGCAAGTTTGGTACAACCCCGACCTCATTGCCGCTTACTTCAATGTCCCGGGCGTGATTGGCATGATCTTGTACTTCATCACCGCACTGCTGACGGCCTCGTCCATTGTGCGCGAACGCGAGCGTGGGACGATTGAACAATTGATCGTCACTCCCATTCGTTCCTGGGAATTGGTTGTAGGAAAAATTTTGCCCTATTCCATCTTAGCTTTTATTGACACGCTCGAAATCCTTGTCATTGGACATTGGTGGTTCAAGGTTCCGATTCGTGGTGATTTGGGACTGATCTTTGCTCTCTCCGGTCTATTCCTGCTCTCGAGTTTGGGTATTGGTTTGTTCGCCTCCACGATCGCGAATACGCAGCAGGAGGCATTCATCACAGTGATGGTCACGATGCTGCCAACCATTTTCCTTTCGGGGTTTTTCTTCCCGATTGAAGCGATGCCCAAGTTCCTTCAATATGTCTCTGCCATTATCCCGCTTCGCTATTTTCTCGTCATTATCCGTTCGCTTTTACTCAAAGGCGTCGGTGTAGAAGCGCTGCTGAATGAAATCATTGCGCTCTCAATCTTTGCAGTTGTCATCATGGGCGCGGCAGCGTTACGCTTCCGCAAACGATTGGATTAAATTCTCTCAGGAGGTAACCATGCAACATAAACGTCCCCCTCTTCCCGCGATCATCCTTATTGTATTGATCATTGCCACCGGCATTTATTACGGGGTCCGCGCATTGAATACGGATGGTGATGGGCGTCTTGCCGCATCTGGAACGATCGAATCGACTGTGGTGAACATCTCGCCGGAGATGGCTGGGAAAGTCAAGGATGTGCTGGCTGGTGAAGGGCAATCTATCAAAGCAGGCGATGCACTTCTTTCCCTGGACGACAGCCTGCTCGCCGCGCAACGGAACGTTGCCCAAACGGGAGTCGATTCTGCCCGCAACGGGCTGCTGACGGCGCAAGGCGCGTACGATATGGCGCAAGCACAATACGATGCCACCATGACTGCTGCCCGCGCCCAACAAGGCGCTGGTCGTTTAGCCGATTGGATGGGACGCACACCGGGCCAGTTTGACCAACCGCTCTGGTACTTCAGTCGCCCTGAACAGCTTACCGCCGCCCAAGGGGAAGTGGATACATCCCTGCAGGCAGTTCAGAAAAGCCAATCCGACTTTGATGCTGTTGTCAAAGATCTGAATAATGCGGCTTTCGTTAACGCGGAGACTCGTCTTTCGCAGGCGCGTATCAGTTATCTGAATGCCAAGTCGGTCCGCGACCATGCCCAGGCGACGGGCGGCAACGTAAGCCCGGATAGTCTTGATATTCATACGCCACCCTTTATTTCCTCCTATCAAACCAAAATCGAAGTGGCAAAAAGGCTAAGCGGCGATAGCGATGTTCTCAGCGCCGCTAATGATGCTCTCGACGCCGCCAAAGCTGAGCTGGAAGACGCGCAGAACGCTTATAACGCCTTATTAAGTACAACTGCCGCAGACCAGGTCAAAGAAGCTCGCGCTGCGCTTTCGGTGGCGCAGGAACGCTATCAAGTGTCACTCGATACCTTGAGTCGCCTCCAAACCGGAGAATATTCTCCACAGGTGACCATTGCTTCCGCGGCCCTCGAACAGGCAAAAGCCGGGTTGCAGCATGCGCAGACGGCTGTCCAACAGGCGGAAGCCAACCTGGCGCTGCTTGATAAGCAAATTAGCAAGCTGACCGTTTATGCCCCTATGGACGGAGTTGTCCTCACCCGCAACGTGGAACCGGGTGAATTTGTCCAGCCGGGAGCGACAACCTTTGCCATGGCTAACCTGAACAATATCACCATCACCGTCTATGTTCCCGAGGATCGCTACGGTCAAATCAAACTGGGGCAGCCAGCGTCTGTGACCGTTGACTCATTCCCAGGCGAAACCTTTACTGCCGAAGTCATTCATATTGCGGACCAGGCAGAGTTCACGCCGCGTAATGTGCAAACCGTAGAAGGACGCAGTGCAACGGTCTACGCCATCAAATTAAAAGTTAAAGATACCGAAGGTAAATTAAAGATTGGTATGCCGGCGGATGTGGAATTCCGTTAAACGTTAAACGTCAAAAGTCGAACGTCATGCGTCAAAACTATACCTATTGAGAAGGATTGTCAAATGGCTGGTATTGCTCGTTTTGAAGAAATTGAGGCTTGGAAGACTTCCCGTCAATTAACAGGACTAGTATATAGACTATCTGAACAAGGCGTGTTCTTAAAAGATTATGGATTGAAGGATCAAATTCGTCGGGCTTCTGTTTCGGTGATGAGCAATATTGCTGAAGGGTTTGAAAGCCGAACAGATACTCAATTTATTAATTTTCTTGGGCATGCGAAGGGCTCGGCCGGCGAAGTTCGGTCACAGTTATATATTGCTCTGGATCTGAAATATATTTCTCAGGAACAGTTTGCCGAAGCCTACGAACTCGCGGATAAATCATCACGTCAAATTAGCCGTTTCATAGAGTACTTACAAGCACATCCACGTGGCCGTCGCGCTGGCGAAGAGTCCACTGAATATAAGGCCGACGTTTGACGTTCTACGTTTGACAAACACGGTTTCAACCATGACAAACATTTTGGTTCAAGCAGCTAATATAAAAAAACACTTTGGTGCTATCCGCGCTGTGGATAGTGTCTCTTTACAAATCCCTGCCGGTGAAGTTTATGGTCTCGTCGGCGCCGATGGGGCCGGGAAGACTACCACAATGCGTCTGCTTGTCGGGGCGTTGCTGCCCGATGCGGGCGAAGTCACCGTCTGTGGCTATGACGTCGTCCGCAAGGCGGAAGATGCCCGCTCGCAGATTGGTTATCTCTCGCAGCGCTTTTCTATGTATGAAGACTTGACCGTACTTGAAAACATTCGCTTCTTTGCCGAAGTGCGTGGACTCAAGCCAAATGAGTGGCTACCACGCTGCATGGAAATCCTTGAGTTCGTTGGATTGGATAAATTTACAGATCGCCGCGCTGGACAACTTTCCGGCGGCATGAAGCAAAAGCTTGGGCTTGCCTCGGCGTTGGTCACACATCCGCGCGTGTTGTTGCTCGATGAACCCACGACCGGCGTCGACCCAGTCACGCGCCAGGATTTTTGGCAGCTGGTGATCAAATTGGTTTCTGTTCCCGTAACCGCTAATCCTGCCGCTGACGATAGCAAACAGGGACAAGGGGTTTCCGTGATTATCTCCACCCCTTACATGGACGAAGCCTCGCGCTGTCATCGCGTCGGCTTCATGAGGGACGGAAGAATTATCGCCGAAGATACGCCGTCCAATTTACGAGCACGCCTCAATAACCGCGTCTTAGAATTACGCGGTTCGCCGATCAATATTCTTCGTCATGTTGCTCACAAAGATCAAGATGTGGAGGATGTTCAGGCGTTCGGTGACCGGCTGCACATCCGTGTCGGGGATAACAAGGCTCAGGATGTTCTCAGCAGGTTAAAGTCTGAGATACGAAGCGAGGGCGGTCGTGTGGACGAGCTTCGCTCTGTGCCGCCTATTCTCGAAGATGTATTCATCGCCCTATCAGAGTCAAACCATGAGTGAAGCAGTTATCCAGGTGAAAAATCTCACGCGGCGCTTCGGCGATTTCGTTGCCGTCGATCACATCAACTTTGAAGTAGAGGCGGGTGAAGTGGTCGGGTATCTTGGTCCGAATGGTTCGGGTAAGACGACGACGATCCGCATGCTGCTGGGCTTGCTCGAACCGAGCGATGGCAAAGCGACCGTGCTCGGTTACGACGCATTCAAACAAAGCGAAGAGGTGCGCGCCCGTGCCGGATATATGTCGCAGAAGTTTGCGATTTACGATGACCTGACTGTGGTGGAAAATTTGACATTTTACGGCGGCGTATATGGGATTACCGAGAAAGCGCGCATCAAACGGACACTCGAGCTGGTCGGCCTGCGGGGACATGATTCTACGCTGACGCGTTCCCTCTCCGCAGGTTGGCGACAACGACTCGCCCTGGGAATCGCCCTGGTGCACGAGCCGAAACTATTATTCCTTGATGAACCGACCTCCGGCGTGGATCCGACTGCCCGCCGCGCCTTCTGGGATTTGATCTATGAGCTTGCGGAAAGCGGTGTGACCATCCTGGTCACCACCCATTACATGGACGAAGCCGAATACTGTGAACGAGTTGGCATCATGCGCGATGGAAAGTTGCTGGCAATGGACACGCCATCGACCTTGAAGAAGAACATCATCCCTGGTGTCGTCTGGGAAGTCTACGCCGAACCGCTACAGGACGGCTTGGCAGTGTTACCGGAAGTTGAAGGTGTATTACGGGTTGGTTTGGCAGGGGATCATTTGCGCACGATCACAGAAAAAGGAAAGACGAAAGAAGTTTTGCTGCAGGTGTTAAAGGCAAGAAACGTGAATGTGAAGGATATTATTGCCGGTGAACCGACGTTGGAGGATGTGTTTATTTCGTTAGCGAGGTAATATCCGTCTTCTATTTGAACTCTAAGATAAAAGACCAGGCTTCTAAACCTGGTCTTTTATCTCCATTAAGAAATAGGTCACGTTTCAAACGTGACCTACGCGAGCTACTGTGTAATTTGTGTCTGCTCGGGGATGACCAACGCCATGATCAGATAGACGATTGCAATCCCGCCGAAGCCAGTGAAGAACGCAAGGACGGTTAGCAAGCGGACGATCGTCGGGTCAATGCCCAAATAGTCTCCCACGCCTGCGCAGACGCCTGCAATCATCCGGTTGGATGTACTGCGAGTCAATTGTTTGTAGTTTGTGTTCATGCTATTACACTCCTTTCCATGATTTCTACAGAGGCATACGCAGGGGAAGGGAGGAAGTTGCAGA
>DATHUN010000637.1:0-5300 GCA_035462205.1 Anaerolineales bacterium | reverse complement strand
CATTATCTCGATGCGTTGGAACGCGGCGCGATGGATGAGCTTCCTTCCACCGTGCAGACGCGTGGCATGCTCTCAAACTACGCGACCTTTCTCGATCTTGATGTGGACGCTTTACTGCTCAGGTTCGCAGATGCGCTGCAGACACGCCACCGCGAGCGCAATCCACAAAAGCCGGCGCGTAAGCCGGGTCAGCCGATCGTGGCGAACCTGCCGCCGATGCGGAGCTTCATCGCCGGCGACCTGATCTTTGGTGTGGGCATCGTGGTGCTTCTCGTCGGGTTTGCCATCTGGGGTGTGAGCCGGGTGCTTGAGATCCAAGGCCAGCGCGAAGTCCAACCGACCGCGCCCTCCATTTCAGATATTTTGCTTGCATCCCCGGATCCTGCCTCTTACACGGCAACACCTACGTTCCTCTCTGTCGAGGCGTTTCCTGGCCAGCCAACCGAAACTATCGTGATTCCCACATTAGCCGCCGATGTTGATGTACAGGTAAATCTCGTAGCGGTGGAGCGTACGTATATGCGCGTCACTGTGGATGGAGAGGTCGCATTTGAAGGGCGCGTCGTGCCCGGGACGGCTTATCCGTTTGAAGCAGCGGACCAAATTGAGATCCTCGTGGGGAGCGGTGCAGCCATCCGTATTGTTTATAATGGACGGGACATGGGATTGCTCGGCTCATTTGGTCAGGTCGTGAGCAACGTTTATACGAAAGATGCGATCCTCACACCGACAGGCATGCCATCTCCCACGGCGACCATCACGCTGACGCCCACCAGAACCGCTGTGCCAACGTCTACTTCACGGTTTACGGCTACACCTGGACCATCGAGTACTCCGGCTCCCTCGGATACACCGGTGCCATAATTTGCGTTCATTCCCTCAAGCGTCGCTCACGGCGCTTGGAGCCAAGTAGTTATAGGAAAATTTATTCGTGTCAAAAAATACCTTTCATCTTGTATCCCTCGGTTGTGCAAAAAATACAGTCGACTCCGACTCCATGGCGCAGTTACTTCTGCGTGATGGCTATCGCGCCGTCGATGATCCTGCCCATGCCAATGTTTTGATCGTCAATACCTGCGGTTTTATCGGTCCGGCCAAGGAAGAGTCCATCAGCGTCTTACGCGAACTCGCTGAGGGAAAACGCAACAATCAAATTTTGATCGCGGCGGGATGTCTCACGCAGCGCTATGGCTCGGAAGTCGCCCGGAAAGTGCCGGGTATCGATGGGGTGCTGGGCACGCGCCGCTGGATGGATATTGTCCAGGTTGTGCGCAAGCTTCGTAAAGGCCCACATCCCGAGCCGTTGTACCACCTGCCGGACGAAGCCAAAACCGTCGGGACCGATGAGCAGGATGCCTTACGCGTCTCGGTGGCGGGGGCCAGTGCCTATATCAAGATCGCCGATGGCTGCCGGCGCCCGTGTGCATTTTGCGCCATCCCCCTGATCAAAGGAACGGCCGTCTCTCGGCCCGTGGATGCAATCGTGAAGGAAGCGCGTCAATTGCGCGATGCCGGTGTACGCGAATTGGTGCTGATCGCCCAGGATACGACGGATTACGGTCATGACCTGGGGATGAAGGATGGGCTGGCGATACTCTTGGAGCAGCTTACCGATTCGGTTCCCGATATGGAGTGGATTCGGATCATGTACGCCTATCCTGGTTATGTGACCGATCGCTTGATCGAAGTTATGGCGACACGCAAGCAGGTGCTACCCTATCTTGACATGCCATTGCAGCATGCGCATCCAAAAACCTTGTATCGCATGCGACGTCCCTCGAATATCGATTGGGTCCATCGCACGCTTGGAAAGATGCGCGCTGCCATTCCAAGCCTGGCGATCCGCACTACATTCATCGTTGGCTATCCGGGTGAGACGGAAGAGGAATATCAGGCCTTGGTGAACTTTGTTCAGGAAATGCGCTTTGACCGCGTGGGAACTTTCCAATTCTCATTCGAGCCCGGTACGACCAGCGAGCCACTCGGTGACCCGATCCCTGCGGAAGTAAAACAGGCACGCTTCGAACAGCTGATGGAAATCCAACAGGGCATTTCCCTGCAAGTTAATCAATCCTACGTGGGAAAAACGCTGGATGTTCTCGTCGAGGGCCGCGATCAGGGCATCGCGATCGGAAGATCCTATCGAGATGCTCCGGAAATTGATGGTATGGTTTTCATCGAGGGCGAGGCGAAGATTGGAGAGATCGTCCCTGTGAAGATCACCGGTGCGATGGCGTATGATTTGACAGGAGTTCCTGAAAACCAGGGAATAAAACTGCAGGTCAACAACTAAATCATCCCTTAGAGGATCATCAAATTCCCGCAGACAAAAGAATGGCTGCGGGATTTTTCTTTGCAGAAGTGATAAACCTAAAGAGAGAACTTTGTTGTACACTTGCATCACTCTTTAAGGAGATCTATGAAACGGTTATTCTCAGCTCTTGTTTTGGCATTGATAACGGTTAGCTCGCTAACCGCTGCCGCCCCGGTTCCCAATACGACATTTACGCTCGTGCAGGGACTGCCCGCCACGATGAACGTCGGTGATGTGTACACGGTTGTTGTACAGGTCGATAGTGATCAGGAATTCCTTTCGGCGATGGCACAGCCCTCATTTCAGTATCCCGGAAAGGGTGTGGTTGCTGTACAGGGAGGGGATCGTAGTGGGCGTGGTACATCCGCCACTGTTGAAGTGACTTTCGAAGCGAAAAGCCCGACAGACCGAATGGAAAACGGGGTTGCGCCTGTACACGTAGTGGTAGGAGTTCGCTATCAGGGAGGGTATGTTGCAGTACAGGACTATCTCTTCTACGTAGCCGTACCGTAAATCTGTTCACTTGAATTAATGAACTAAACAAACGAGCCCGTTCGTTAGAAGCGAACGGGCTCGTTTGTTTCAGCCGAGTTACGAGGCGCGGGCAAAAGCCGTGGCGAGCAGGATCAGTATGGAAAGTCCGAAATTCATCCGGAGCAGGAGGACCTCTCGCCGACGTAGTGAGTCGAGTTCGACTGCGTTGTTGCTTTTTTTCGAGCGGAGGATCGCCCGGCGGATGGCAGGGATTACTTCCCAGGTCTGGATGGCGCTGACGACCACCATCACAATGCCCAAGACATGTTTGATCAGGATTGCCAGCGACCATTGCGTGCTGGTCGAGAGGAAGCCGTTGTAATGCGGGTTGACGCTCATTTGGAACAAGCCGGTCGCCAGCAGCAGGCTCATGCTGAACCATGCAATTGGTTCCAATCGTCGTTGCAATGCTTCGATGAAGATCAGCTGGGTCTCGCCGTCCAGCGAGCTTTTCATCGCCGGTAACACGAGCAAAGATACACCTGCCAGGCTTCCCACCCAGGTGACGGTGGCAAGGAGGTGTAGCCAGAACGTGAGAGCCAGTGCCCAGCCGGGGGGAGGTGCCATGAAGTTAAGAGCGATCCAAACTTACGGATACGAAGGCGTCGCCGGTGTGCCCGCCGGGGTGAGAGCAGTTGCCGTCAATGTCAGATCAATGGTTGGCGTGGCTGGGTAACACTGCGAGTAGGCGTGATACCAGTTATCATTCGCAGTTTTATCCAAGGCCGCAACCGTCTGCGCGTTCTCGTATTGGACAACCGCGTCGCAGAACTGGTCCTTCGAAAACAGCTCATCCCCATAGCGCATGGAAGCGAACCAATAGCGCTCGGAGGAGGTCATGGTGCCATCCCAGAGATTGCCCCAGGCGCGGACCTGGTCAAAATAGGAGACCGCCTGTGCCCAGTCCAGCTCCCAGAAGGAGGCGCCAATCAGGTAATAGCGCGCACCTTCGCGCAGTCCTGTCGAATCTCGGTCGAGCGGGCCAAAGCGTTCAGCCAACGTAAGCTGGTAGATGCCACCTTCGAGATTACCTTGTTTGGTGATGAGATCATAGCCGTAATTGCGTAGGGCAAAATAATACATCCCGTCCACCTTTGATTGCTCGTAGTTCGGATCCTTCTTACGCAGTTCATCCAACGCTTGTATGGCTCCGGGCCAATCTTGCGCGGCAATCCGTTGTTGGGCGCTGGTAAAGGCCTCCTGCGCGCCACTGAAATCCGGAGTGGGGGTCAAAGAAGGAGTCAGCGTGGGTGTAGGCTGGTTTTTGAGCACCAGCACTTCCGTCAATTTCTCCTGTGCTCCGGGGAATGTCGGATCCTGGGAGATAATCCATTCCAGCCGCTGCTTTGCATTCTCATAGCGTTGAAATTGAATATCGATGAGGGCATTTTGATATTGCTCTCCAAGTTGCTGCGTAATCACAGTCGTTTGGTTGCCCTTTCGAACGCCAATGCCCGAAGAATAGCCAGCCAGGATCGCAAGCGCGAGGATCACAAGCAAACCGAGCGCGTTAAACAAAAATGTCCGCCCGCGCCGGCTTTTTATGAGGGGTTTGTTAGGTTGTGTGCTTTCAGTAGTTTCCGTGTTTTCGATCATAGATTTAATTATATCCTGATAAACCTGGCGAAATTTGCCTCAAGGGCGTGAGCCTTCGAAAGGTTAGTACTATAGTTTTACAAGCAACTTTACTTCTGACCAGATGAACGGCAATGCGACCAGCCCGCCGATGACCATACCAAATAAGGCGGTCAATACGGCGGATCCGGGTACGATCACGGCCAGGACGTAAGCGGTCACGCCTCCGAGCAGCGCCGCGATTACACCTTTGCCCACCGCGCTCCAGATGTGCAGTGGTTCATGCAACCGTTTGCTCAGCCAACTAAATAAGACAATCGACTCGACCAACAAGGCGATCTCTGCAAAGGCAATGACCGGCGCACCCATCCGGCGGAAGAATGTGATGCCTGCAATACCGATCAACAGGAAAATCGTCAGGCGCAATACGACCGCGTACAGCGGGAACATAGGTTCCTTGCGCGCGTAAAACGAGCGGGCGGCGATCTCTTGAATGGAAAATCCGGTTAGAGTCAGGAGGTAGGCGCGCGTCGTCCAGGTGATCAGTGTGGACGTCTCGGCGTCAAAGCCGAAGGCAAGGCGCACAAGCGGGTGAATTCCCGCCGCCAGGACCGCCGCGACCGGGATGGTGAGAGCAATCAGCACTCGCAAGGCGCGCTCGATCGCCGAACGGAACCCGCTCCAATCGCCGCGCGCGGCGAATTCCGCCAGGGTGGGCAACATGGCAGTTGCAATCGCCGTCCCGAGCAATGTCTCCGGCACCTGCATGATCATCCAGCCATATGTGAGCGACGTCACCGCTCCGACCTGATCCAAGCGGGAGGCGATGTTGTCACGGGCGATGGTGATGAGCTGGATCCCGAACATCGTCAGCAAA
>DATHUN010000636.1:0-3579 GCA_035462205.1 Anaerolineales bacterium | reverse complement strand
TTATTGCATTTGACATGGGTGAGCATCGAAGGTCCCAGGGCACCGCCCCACCAAGTGAACTTCACTTTGCTAACGTTGGTGCTGCCACATTTGGGACAAGGTTGGTATTGAGCTGTTGTTTGCATTTCTCCTCCGGGACTGATAAAAGTTTTACCGCTAGTTATCTGGCTAAGTAAACCCATAAATTGACCTGAAGCCACGATATAGCTCTTTTGCTGCCAAAACGGAAAACCTGGTGATGTTGTTCCTTGGTCACCGCGTTTTACTAGCTTAACTGCGCTTCTAGCTTCTGAGCCGTGTTCTTGTATCCTTCGAGTTTCTCGCGCTCTTTTTGAACCAGCGCGGCAGGAGCCTTCTTGGCAAAATCGCCTGCAAGGAGCTTTTCGAGGCGCTCGATGTGGGAACGCGCTTCCTTGAGCTCCTTTTCGAGGCGCGTTCGCTGCTCGACCAGATCCACCATGCCGGCAAGCGGAAGGTAAATTTCGATGGATCCAACCACGAGCGCCGCAGCATCTTTAGGCTTATCACTTAAAGATTCAGCAACGGTCAATTCCGCTTCGCTCAAACCAGCGAGCGCTGCAATCACTCTCGCTTGTTCCTTCAACAGATCCGCCTGTGCACCTGCGGCAATGCTGGCGGCGATCCGTTTGCTAGGCGCTACATTCTTCTCGGCGCGCAAGTTACGAATGGAACGGACAATTTCCTGGACCAATGTGAAATTCGTAATCTTGGATTCCTCCCAACCCTCGATCGCACGGAGCTCGGGCCAGCTTGCGATGATCAATGCCGCGGGCCAATCTTTAGAAAGACTAGACATTGGAGATTGGAGAATTGCATTCTTCAAGTGACCCCAAATCTCCTCGGTCACAAAAGGCGTGAAGGGGTGAAGCAGGCGCAGCGATATATCGAACACGCGCGCCAAGGTATCCGCAGCACGCGCGGCGCGTGGACCGCCCTCCGCCAATTCCTGCTTGGCAATCTCCAGATACCAATCGGCAAATTCTCCCCAAATGAAGTCATAGATCTGCTGTCCAGCTTGCCCATATTGGAAGGTTTGGAACAGGCGCTCTACATCCCGGACGAGTTGCTGCAGGCGCGCCCAGACCCAGCTATCTGCCAGTGTATATTCACCCAACTCACCAGGGGATTGCTGATCGCTGATTGCAGAAATCACAAATCGCCCGGCGTTCCACAGTTTGTTGGCAAAGTTACGATTGGCTTCCACTTTTTTCAAACCGACATTCGTATCGTTACCCGGCGTGGAACCTACCAATAATGTAAATCGCAAGGCATCGGTACCAAGATCATCCATGACAATCAGCGGATCGATCACGTTGCCGGTCGTCTTCGACATTTTGCGCCCGTGCTCATCGCGCACGAGCCCATGCAAATACACGGTGTGGAACGGAATCTGCCCAGTGAATTCCAGTCCCATCATGATCATGCGCGCCACCCAGAAAAACAAAATATCATAACCTGTCTCCATATAGGAGGTAGGATAAAAAGACTTGTAATCGGGTGTTTCCTCGGGCCAGCCGAGCGTCGAGAAGGGCCACAAGCCGGAGGAGAACCAGGTATCGAGCACATCTTCGTCCTGCGTCAGTTCGGTCGAGCCACAAGTGGAGCATTCCGTTGGATCCTGACGCGTCACCGTCATGTGCCCATTCGGGCAATACCAAACCGGGATACGATGTCCCCACCATAATTGGCGGCTGATGCACCAATCCTTGATGTTCTCCAGCCAGTTGTAATAGATCTTTTCAAAGCGCTCCGGCACGATCTTGATACGGCCATCTCGCACGGCTTCGAGGGCGGCTTTGGCAAGCGGCTCGATCTGGACGAACCACTGCGTGGAAATCATTGGCTCGACGATTTCGCCACCCCGTTGAGTTCGTGGAATGGTGGTCCGGTACGGTTCTGTTTTAATCACAAGCCCAGTCTTCTTCATATCAGCCCAAAGATTCTTGCGCGCATCAAAGCGATCCTGACCTTGGTAGGGGCCGCCGTTTTCGTTGACTTTTGCCTCTGGATCGAGCATGGAAATCACCGGCAGGTTATGACGTTCCGCAATGGCATAGTCATTTGGGTCGTGACCGGGCGTGATTTTGAGCGCGCCGGTGCCAAATTCCATACTGACATACTCATCGGCGATGACAGGGATCTCGCGGTTCAAGATCGGCACGATCACATGTCTACCAATGTATTTTTTATAGCGCTCATCCTCCGGATGTACCGCCACGGCGGTATCACCCAGAATTGTTTCGGGACGAATGGTTGCAACAGGAATAAATTCATCATTCATAGAGACAGGCAGCTGCCCGTCCCTACGGGCAATCATATATTTGAAATAATACAGCGTTGCATCTTCCTCGCTGTATTCCACTTCAAGGTCCGAAACGGCGGTCTTCAAACCTGGCGACCAGTTAATCAAACGGGGACCGCGGTAGATGAGTCCCTTTTCATACAGGCGCACAAACGCCTCCCGGACGGCACGACTCAGCCCTTCATCCAGCGTGAACCGCTCGCGCGTCCAATCACAGGAGGCGCCCAGCCGTCGGATCTGATTCGTGATCATGCTGCCGTATTTGCGCTTCCACTCCCAGGTGCGCTTGACGAATTCCTCCCGTCCGAGCTCCTCGCGTGTCACTTCTTCCTTTTGCAGGAGATCGCGTTCCACCATCAACTGTGTTGCAATTCCGGCGTGATCCGAGCCGGGCACCCAGAGTGTGGAATAGCCCTTCATGCGGTGATAACGGATCATCAGGTCTTCGATGCTGACGAACATGGCATGACCGATGTGCAGCTCGCCTGTTACGTTCGGCGGCGGGATCGAGATAACAAACGGTTCTACGTTCGGGTCGAAATCCGGTTTGTTGGGATCGTTGAACGGCTGGAAGTAACCACCCTTCTCCCACATCTCATAGATGCGAGGCTCGGTGGACTTGAAATCATAAGCCTTCGGTAGTTCCTGTTTTATCATTCGTGCTCCTTCGTTCTAGAGAATAGGGATCGGAAATTAGAGATCGATCTCTACCACTACTCCCTGTTTTCTTAAACAAAAACACGCCTCGTCCCAGATGAGGACGACAGGCGTGTCGCGGTACCACCTCATTTCACCGCCGAAGGCGGTGCTCTCTGTGACCGACCAACATCGATCTATGCTGTAACGGGCATTCCCGTGACGGTCTACTCGGCACGCTACGCGGCTTTCTTCGTCATGAAATTCAGACGACTTCAGCGCTGTTTTCCTGCGGATGCTTCCATCACGGTCTCTATGACCGGCATCCTTTTCTATCAGGACGCAGCACGCGTACTACTTCTGAATAGTGGCATTATACGCGCTGCAAAAATGAGCGTCAAGAGACACGAATTGATTCAGTATCGCAATTCTCTTAACACGGCTTTGCGATGTTTTCTGTAGGGTAGGACTTATCCTTCTCTAAGATTGATTTAATTTCCAGATGCTACACTGCGCCCGTTATTGCGGAATGCAGTATTTGGAAGCCAGCTTGAATTATCTCGTTTATAGTACTCAAGCAGCGGACGTGTGTGGGGACTAAACGACTCTTTATTCGCATT
>DATHUN010000635.1:0-2554 GCA_035462205.1 Anaerolineales bacterium | reverse complement strand
CCTCACGACGGTCAACGGAAGGGTCTTTGCTCCCGGCGATAGTCTGCTGTTCAAGCGCGGCACCACCTGCACCGGCTTCTTCTACTTCTCGTCGGCTGGCACCAGCTCCAGCAGGATAACGATCGGCGCCTATGGGACTGGCGCGCTGCCGATCCTTAACGGAAACTTCTCACAGGCTGCAGTCGAACTCATGAATCCGTCCTACGTCACTATGCAGGATCTGGAGGTTATCAACGGCCGCACATGGGGGATCCTTGCAACAACCAATGTAGATGGTGTGTCCACGGGGCTCACTCTTCAGAACTTGGTTGTGCATCATGTGACCGGCGGATCCTATGTGCCTCAGAACAGAAAGTGGACCGGCTTGGTGGTCGTCGCTCCAGGCGTGGTTAACTTGCCTCAGAATGACAGTGATGGCGGCCTACAATGGAGTTGGGCACGACTTACTCACTTTGACAGCCTGCTGATCGATAACGTCAACGCCTATGACACGACGCTCTGGGGCGGTATCTTTGTTTGGGGCATGCAGATTGAAGGCGATACTAACTGGAAGAACCATGCGCAGGACCGTAGCCGCCGCAGCAAAAACTTCACCATCCGCAATTCCACAGTGCATGATACCTATGGGGATGGATTCGCCGTATACCTCACAGACAATGTGCTGATGGAAAATAATGTAGTCTACCGCTCAGGCATGGAACCTGCCAATCCGGCAAATCCGGCTGGCGGAACAATAGGTACACCTGTCGCGTTATGGTATTGGTCAGCAGACAGCGTCACCGCTCAATTTAATGAAGCTTATGATAATCACTCTCCTGGAGCGGACGGCGGCGCCTTCGATCTGGACTACTTCAGCAGCAATGGCAATTACCAATACAACTACGCTCATGATAACTCTGCCTATTGTGTTGGCATCTTTGGCGCAGAAGGACAACCGACAGTCAATTCGATCTTCCGCTACAATATTTGTGCTGCGAACGGCACACAAGCTATGCTTGTGGATGGCAGTCCCAAAGAAGGACGCGGAGAAATCTACGTTTGCACTTGGGACCGCGGCAGCGTGGATGGACTCCAAATTTACAACAACACATTGTATGTAACTTCTACCGTAGCAGTCGACTGGTGCTCGGGCGGAACGGCAAAGTTTGGAACGAAGCCCATGACTTTCCGGAACAACCTGATCGTCTCGACCATCCAGAATCCGTATGGGCCCGGACTCTCGCTCTTCCCCTGGAGCAGAGATTACAACTTTTGGTATTACACCCTTGGTACACTTGCAGCCGATCCTTCGCTGGAGGCACACGGCATTTACAACCAGAATCCGCTGGTGAACAGCCTGGGCTACCATGGCATCGGCAAGCCGACAACACAGTGGACGCTCCAGACAGGTTCGCCCGCGATCAATGCTGGAACGAATCCCTGTACGGGTGTGACCGGCTGCACGGCAGGCACGCGCGACTTCTTCGGAAATCCTATTCCGGTGGGCGCTTACGATATCGGCGCGTACGAGCATCCGTAGATTGCTTGCACCAGCATTTGTAGAGCGGGTATTCGCGAAGCACTCCGAAGCAGCTAACCCGCCAACCCCCTTATTTCGCAGGAGTTTCAGGCTGCTCCGCCAGGCTCAGCAGGTGCTCCGCGAGGGCGCTACGCGGCGAGCCTGACCTACAAAGGAGTTTCGCAGGAGGTTCCATAAAGTCTTGATAGGGGCGCAATGTTACCTGCGCCCTTATCTTCTTAATAACAGTAGAATCATCATTATGAAAAAAAGCGAGAGTGTGATTCTCACAACCAAACTGTTATTATCGCTGATCATACTGATCACGAGCGGTTGCGGTTCGTCGGTGGCCCTTGAGCCGGGTTCCGCCGCCCCTGACTTTTCCCTGCCGATTGTCCGCGGTGGCTCATTTCAACTGGGCGACTTTTCGGGACAGGTAATCCTTTTATCTTTTATCAACACCCAGGCTGAAGCCATTTCACCTACTTCCGACCCATCCCGCGCGCAAATCGTCTTTCTCAAAAGTATGCAAGAGCAATATGATCAAAAAGGACTGACCGTTTTAATTGTTGACGCAGCTCGCGTTGCCACCGGTAAACACCCCGCTCAGGATAAGCTGATCAACTTCACTTATGATTGGCAACTGGATACGATTCCTGTTCTCGATGATTCGGATAGCGCAGTCGCCAAAGCATACGGTGTTAGGTCCACACCAGCTACATTTTTGATTGGAGCAGATGGGATCGTTGAACAGCGTTGGGATGGGTTCGCCTCTTCCTCACAGTTGGCATTATCGATCGATGCGCTGGTCGGAGCGCCAGCTCACCGTCAGATGGACACGGCGGAAATGCTCGTAACTTCACCGGCGGTGCCCTGCCCGAACGAGGCACCGCCTCAGGCAAAGTTTGCAGGCGTTGGTCTTGCGCGTCCGCTTTCGGAGGAGCTCTGGGTCGTCGATGGCGGAGGACTCTGGGGGACTGGCGCGGACTTTCCGGTCCAGTGGATTCTGATCGATACTCAGAATCTCACCCGGCAGGCGCCGATACATATCCAAGC
>DATHUN010000634.1:0-7651 GCA_035462205.1 Anaerolineales bacterium | reverse complement strand
GTTACATGAGCGTGAAATCGCGCTGCACACGCAAATCGAGGAATTGCGCCGCTTCATCGAGCCTGCTGAACGAGACCTGGAAGTCGCCGAGCAGGAGGAATCACGGTTGCAGGAAGCAGAAGCCCATGCACAGCGCTCCCTTGCTCATGCCGAGCGCACACTCGGACAGGTACAGCTCGAGCAAATGCGGAAACAGGAAGCGCTGGACAATCTGCGCGGCAAGATCACCGATGATTTTGGTTTGGTGATGTTCGACTACGCGGACGACGTCACAGGCCCCGTGCCGTTGCCCTTCGAGGGTATGGTCGAGGAATTGCCGGTCGTGACGGAAGTATCTCCCGAGCTGGAATCGCAGCTCGTTCAACAGCGCACGCGTCTGCGTCGCCTCGGACCGATCAACCCCGAGGCAAAACAGGAATTCGATGCAGAGACCGAGCGTTACACCTTCATGAAAACGCAGGTGGGGGATTTGCGAAAGGCGGAAGAAGACTTGCGTCACGTCATCGCCGAGCTGGATGAACTCACCAAACAGGAATTCTCGAAAACGTTCGACGCGGTGGATAAACAATTCCGTGCCATGTTTACCCGTCTGTTCGGAGGCGGTTCGGCGCGACTGGCGCTGACCGACCCGGATAATTTAGTGGAAACTGGGATTGAGATCGAAGCGCGTTTGCCCGGCCGTCGGGAGCAGGGACTAGCGCTGCTCTCCGGTGGGGAACGAAGCCTGACGGCGGTGGCGTTAGTCTTTGCGCTGCTTAAGGTCTCGCCGACACCCGTCTGCGTGATGGATGAGGTGGACGCGATGCTCGACGAAGCGAATGTAGGACGCTTCCGCGATCTCTTACAGGAATTGAGCCGCGATACGCAATTCATTGTCATCAAACATAACCGCAACACTGTCCAAGCCGCAGACGTGATTTATGGTATTACGATGGGCCGTGACTCGGCAAGCCAGGTGATCAGCTTGCGGCTCGATCAGATCACAGAGGAAATGTTGAAAAGGGGATAACTTTGGTTTGTAAAAGGTGAGAAGCACACAACAAAAAACCGTCCTAATTCACCGGACGGTTTTTATTCGTTATATTACTGTTGGCCTAGAACGGGTTCGGTGGGAACACGCTGTTTCCAAACATCGTAGATCTTCTTATCGGCCTTCTCACGTGCGGCGGTTAGCCAATCGTTAAAGGCCATCTGCACGGATTGCTCGAACTGGTCATTGGTAAGGGGCAGTTCCTTGCGGGCAATGACCTGGATGATATGGAAGCCATATTGAGTCTTGACCGGGGGACCAATGACACCAATTTCCTGTTTCAGGACCGCATCCTTAAACTCAGTCACGTAATTGCTCGCGGGCGCCCAGCCGAGGTCACCACCTTTCGTAGCGGAGCCAGTGTCCTTGGAAAGGTCTCGTGCCACCTTATCGAAGGGTTCTCCGGCTTTGAGGAGTTCCTCTACTTGCTTGGCGGCAACTTCCGTATCTACCAGGATGTGGCGTGCCCAGACCTGCACTTCACTGTGCGGAAGATCTTTTGCAATGTCCTTCTGCAGCTTGGTGCGCAGGACCTGCACCTCATACACGTCTCGCACCGTTTGCTCGCTGATCCCATAGCCCTTGAACTGGGTCAGGGTATCGTTATATTCCTTCTGGAATCCTTCCAGCGTGTACGGCGTTGGACTTTGGGTGGGGAGTTCGGGAACAGGGCTCGGCGTGGGAGGACTCGCCGTGAATGTCGCTGTTGCTGTGACCGCTGCATCCGGTGTGGAACTGGGTACACCCGTCTCGGTCGGTGCTTCCGTGGCGGTCGCGGTCGAGGGATAGATCGTCAGCTCCTGCGCCGACATGGTTGGGTACGTGACTTCTGTGGGTGTAATGGTGGGAGTTGGACTCCCGTTGGGATAGAAGCTATAGGCTTCCTGCAGCATCTTTTCCACTTCCTCTTTGCTCGCCGTAATGCCGCGCTTTTCCGCTTCCTGCCGAACGAGGACGTCATCCACCATCTGGTCGAGCACACGCTGACCGATCGTATCGGTCGTGTTGAGTTCGGCAAGGATCTCCTGTTGTTGCTGGGTGGTATCCATGCCAAAACTCTGCTGAAAGAACTGGTAGCGGTTCAACTGATTGTAAAGATTGATGCGTTCCAGCCGCACGCGTTCCTGCCACTGTTGGGTCGTAATCTTCACACCGTTCACGACCGCCACAGGTTCGCGCAAGGAAAGGACATTCAATTTGAGATAGCCATATACCAGGAGCAGGACCACGATCACGACTCCGGCGATGGCGATCGCGCGGATGAGGTTGATCTGGCGCCTCTCCCGTTCGAGGCGCGCCTGATGTTTTTTCGTGGCAACCCTGGGGTTGGAACTTTGTTTAGCCATATTGTGATTCCGTGACGTAAAGATGGGGCATGGAGTTGAGCCATGCCCCGTAATCGTCGTTCCGGATTACCGTCCCTCTTCGAAGGATTTTCCTACGAACGGGAGCAAAGCGATCTGGCGTGCCTGCTTGATTGCGGCAGCGACCACACGCTGGTGCCGGGCGCAGGCGCCGGTCTGGCGGCGCGGGCGGATCTTGCCATCTTCGGTAATGTACTTCCGAAGAATATCTGTCTTTTTGTAGTCAATCGTCAGGGTCTTATCTGCGCAGAATTGACAAAACTTGGGCTTGGCGAAGAAGCGACGTTCGCCGCCGCCTTCGCCTGCCCCTTGTTGGGGTCTTCGATCGTCAGCCATTTGTTACTCCAATTTTTCTTGATCAAAACCTAAGGGCCGTCTTCGCTGTGATTTTGCTGATCAAACACAGCGCGACCCCTGGGGTGTATTTAGAATGGGAATTCATCCTCGTTCGCTGCCATCTCACTGTCATCCGCTATGGCATCCGATCCCGTGCCGGCAGCATTGCTGGCATGCTCGCGGCGGTCGCCCAACATCATCATTTCGTTAGCGACGATCTCCACGCTGGTATGCTTGACGCCTTCCTTGTCATCCCAGCGACGGGTTTGCAGACGTCCTTCGATATCAACCTGTTGGCCCTTATTGAGATACTGCTTGCAGATCTCTGCCAGGTTGCCCCAGGCGACGATGTTGAACCATTCCGTTTCGTTATGACGCTCCCCGTCCACGGTGTTCCAGGAGCGGCTCACAGCCACAGTGAAGGTGGTGACAGGTCGGCCCGAGGGGGTGTAGCGCATTTCGGGGTCGCGTCCCAGGTGCCCAATAATCTGAACTTTGTTTAAGCCTCGGCTCATGTTCGTTCTCCTTGTTACCGCTTGTTTCATCAAAAATAAACTTTTCGAACGGTCTCGCAAGTTTAGATTTCAATTTCAAGCATAAATAATTATGCGGTACTCTGTAAAACCGAGAATTCCATTAATAAGTGAATTACATAGCAGAGAGCATGTGACGCAGCACGGGTTCCAAATAGCGGATGTTGCGTTCAAGTCCGCTGGTGGATTTCGGGTCGAGACTTACGTTCAAGACAACATACTGACCTTCGCGCTGCTTGTGGATCTGGTATGCCAATCTGCGGCGTCCCCAGACTTCCACTTTATCCACGCTGCCGCCTGCTTCTGTGACCCAACCAGAGACGCGATCCACCACACCTTTAAATGCGGTTTCATCCAATTCGGGTTGGACAACGCAAACGAGTTCATATTTACGCATGAGGGTTTTTCCTCCTTTCCATGGGATTGCTCTCGTTCAAACCGTGGGTTCGCCGGGAGCGGAAAGGCACGTTGTGACGTACCTAGGTGTTTAGCGGGCTGTAGTTTATCATAGTTCCCCCAAATAGGGCAGGGTTATAATCCTGTTATGTGGGTCACGCTTGTAGCGTGACATATATGAAATTCATAATCTGGCGGGCTCACCCTTACAGGGTGCTTCGCGAAAGCCCGCCCTTCAAAGAGGAATTGATGTTCGATCTACCCGATGAAGAGATCCTGCCGCTATCGAACGAACACGTTTTTTACACCTGGTCGGCGCAGGCAAAGGTTAAGCCGCTCGCCCTGAAGCGCGCCAAAGGCGTCTATTTCTGGGATGTAGATGACAAGCGCTATCTCGATTTCAACTCGATGACGATGTGCGTCAACATCGGGCACGGTGATGAGCGCGTAATCAGGGCGATACAGGAACAGGTGGCGGAACTTCCATACGCTGCGCCGGGAATGACGACCAAAGTCCGGGCACTGGCGAGCAAGATGGTGGCGGAGGTCACCCCCAATCAAGCCTTGACCAAGGTGCTGTTCACGCTTGGTGGCGCGGATGCGAATGAGAACGCGATCAAGCTGGCGCGCGGCTACACCGGCCGGCACAAAATTCTGACCCGCTACCGGTCTTACCATGGCGCAACGGCCGGCGCGATGGCAGCGACCGGCGACCCGCGCCGCGTCGCCTGGGAACCGAATCTGATGACCGGCGTCGTCCATTTCCTCGATCCCTACCGTTACCGATCTACCTTCCACCGCACAAATCCTGACATTTTGGAAGAAGAATTCGCCCGGGATTACCTGAACCACCTCGAGGAGATCATCCAATATGAGGGACCGCAGACCGTCGCGGCGATCTTGATGGAGTCGGTGACGGGGACCAATGGCATCATCATCCCGCCGCAGGGATATATGCAGGGCGTGCGCGCCTTGTGCGATAAGTATGGCATTGTCATGATCGCCGATGAAGTCATGAGCGGATTTGGTCGCACGGGCAAATGGTTTGCGATTGAACATTGGAATGTCGTCCCCGACATGATTACCATGGCAAAGGGATTGACTTCCGCCTATGCACCTTTAGGCGCGGTGGCGATGAAGCCTGAGATCGCGGCCGCCTTTAATGAACACGCTTTCGAAAGTGGATTGACCTACACCTCTCATCCTGTCTCCCTGGCTGCGGCAGTTGCGAATATCAATGTCATGAAGGAAGATAAAATCGTCGAGCACGCCGCGGCGATGGGGCCGGTGTTGAATCGCCTATTGACCGACTTGGGAGAAGGACATCCGTCGATCGGAGATGTTCGCAATATCGGGCTGTTTGGGATACTGGAGCTGGTCAAAGACAGGAAGACCAAAGAGCCGATGGCGCTATGGAACGGTTCCTCGCCCGAGATGAACGCGCTGAAAAAATATTGCTTGGATCATGGCTTGTTCCTCTATACCCACTGGCACACAGCATTGATCATCCCGCCCTTGATCATTACGGAAGAACAGTTGAAAGAAGGATTTGATATTCTGGACAAGGCGCTGGAGTTTACAGATCACGCCGTGAATAAAATGTAGGGCCGGCCGTCCCTACATTTTATTCGTTATTCCCAGTCCACCTCAGGCGACCTGTAAAAATTAATTCCCATCGCCTGCATGCGTTTGCCGTGTGCCCCCAGCCGCTGACTGTATTCCTCCCAATTTTGCCCCTTCGGCGACCAGGCTAATTCTGCCAAACCAGGTAGACGAGGAAAGGTCATATATTCGATATCCTGCATCGACAAGACGGTTTCTGTCCATAAGGGGGTTTCGATGCCAAGAATGTCATTTTCCTCGAGCCCTTGTATGTAATCGGCGGGTTCCCAGTCATAAGAATCTCTTACGTTGATTAAACCCGCCCAATCTAATCCCAAGGGAGTGGATGAGTCATATTTCATGTCGAGATAGGCTTTGCTGGCAGGGGAGAGAATGATCTTTGCCCCTTGCTGTTTTGCATCCTGATATGATTTCCCTACCCAATGCTGCACAATTGTGCCCGGCAGGATTTCTGCCGCGCCAATCTCGCTCCAGCCTATCGCATTCTTTCCGTGAGCAATGACAATTTCCTGAATCCGCTTAATGAACGTTTTATAATCTTCGACCGGTGTGGAATGAGTTTCGTCGCCGCCAATATGAATGTAGGACCCCGGTGTTATCAAAGCAAGCTCACCGATCACTTCATCCAAGAATTGATATGTGATCGCCCTGTTGGCACCCAGCGTGCTAAACCCTACCTTGGTGCCTTCATACAAACTGGGCGCTTCTTCTGATTCGTTCAGCTCCGGATAGGATGCAAGCGCGGCGTTGGTGTGACCCGGCGTATCAATCTCGGGAATAATCATGATGTAGCGACTACGGGCGTAGTCCACAATTTCCTTATATTGTTCCTGTGTATAAAACCCACCACCATTTCCGCCCACTTGTGTACTTCCGCCAATCTCTGTTAAGTGGGGCCAAGATTTGATCTCGATCCGCCAGCCCTGGTCGTCGGTCTGGTGCAGGTGCAGGCGATTCATCTTATAGTGTGCAATCAAGGCAATATAGCGCTTGACATCTTCCACGCCGAAGAAATGACGCGCCACGTCGAGCATTGCACCGCGCCAGACGAATCGGGGAGTATCGCGTATGGAAACGGCCGGCAGGCTCAGGGTCGAGGCACGAGAGCTTGGCAGTATCTGCAGAAAGGTTTGTAGCGCGTAGAACAATCCTGCCGGTTGGTTCGCGCACAGCCGAACGCTCTCTGGCGTAATGACGAGCTCGTATCCCTCCTCGCCTAAACCTGGGTCCTCATCCAGTTCCAGGATGATCTTACCGTCATTGCTTTGTTGTACGTTCCACCCGGTGGCATGCTGAAGCTGCGCTGACAAATAATCGGCGAGCGCTAGTACTTCCTGATTGGATGATCGAACCTGGATGCCCGTCAAATTCGATAGAACAAATTCCCCGCTGTCAAAAAGAATGGAAGCTGGTTTTGGAATCAGGTTGAGCATGTTGTGGTATCCTTTGTCTCGATGATACGCTAATTTGGCGGAGTTCACAATCAGTTCGAGCAACCATGAATAACCAGTCATCATTCGACCGGACTCTCCTGATCCCCATCGGGGTTGCTGTGTTCTCCCTGATCGGTCTCTGCGTCATTCTGGTTGCCGGGCGAGTCACCGCTTTACGGGGGAACGTAGCGACCGTACCCACAGCGACTGCCTTTCAGTATTCTCTGATCGGCACTGAGCCTGTCCTGGTGACGACCACGCTCGAGGAGTTTGCAACAGAACCGGCGGACTCCACGGAATTTCCAGAGTTTACAACGCCCACCAGTGCTTCCATTTCTACGCCGATCCAGCCCACACCGAATCTTACGACAGTGCCAACCAGCCTGGTTACCCGTACAACTACACCCATCAATCTCGCAACCAATCTACCAGCAACTCGCACGCCGATCACTGCCTCTACTGCGCCCTTGGGGGCAGGCACGTTTGACGATCTCGATTCTCGTGTGATCTACAATGGCAGCTGGACTACGCAATCGAGTGTGCCGGGCGCCTATCAAAACACGCTGCACGTTTCGGGGACCCTGGGGAATTCCATTCTCTTCCGGTTTATCGGGCAGGAATTGCGCGTGTTCTTTCAGGCGGCGCCCAGTCTCGGGACGATCCGGCTCAATTTGGATGGAACCAACTACGATATGAACCAAGCCAACAACAACACGCAAATTTATGAATGGGTGCTGCCGAGCGTAACCAATGGCACGCATTCCGTCACGATTACACATTTGAGCGGCGGCTCGGTCAATTTGGATTACGTTATTATTCCTGAAGTTCCCGTCACACCCACCAATACCTCAACAGGACAGTAGGTTATTCCTTGAACAAAGACTCCACGCTCGCCCGGGCGAAGTGGGCGCGGTAGGCTGCGGTCTCCTCTAGGAT
>DATHUN010000633.1:0-16548 GCA_035462205.1 Anaerolineales bacterium | reverse complement strand
TGATGTCAAATCCTCATTGCGTTCCCCTGATGCAATTGCCTTTTGCATTGTCTGAGTAGCCACCGGGATATCTTCCTGCACTACGAATTTGTTCAGCGTGTATTGCAAAGGAAGCTCATAACCGCCCTCACGCTCCGCCGTGGTATTCAAAAGTGAGAATAATTCATCGGTAATTCTTATTGTCTGATTTTGAAGGTCAACTTCGAAGTAGCCGATGCGTGCAATTCGCAATGCTTCAGAAAGTTGTACTTGACTCGTGCTGATCTCTTCAAAGAGCCTGGCATTTTGAATGGCGATTGCTGCTTGTGGCGTAAATGCACGAATAAGCTCAAGAGTGTCCTCGTTGAATGCGTTCGGTGTATTGTCATCCAGTATCAGGATGCCGATCACGTCCTTGCCGGCTACTAGAGGAGCACCAAGCCACGAACGAATATGAGCCGTTTCGGCGCGCGCATCCCAACGAGAATCTTGATAGGTATCACTGAGGATGACAGCATCTTGTGACTTTACGATCTCTTGAATCAGTTTATCATCTTCAATGGCACGTAGAAAAAACTCAGCTGGCGAATCAAGAGTCTGCATCCGATCTTGGTCCACGCTGAGTCCTCCCACTTGACGGCGCAAACCAGTTGACTCGATCAGTTGAACCGACGCGGTGCGAAATGGGACCAGACGCGGTAACTGCTCGAGTAGCCTCTGCACGACATCACTGATGTTCAGTGAGGATCCCGCGATCCTTGCCATATCAGATAAGGCATCCGCGATTCGGCGACGATACTGTTCCTGAGTGTACAGGCGGGCGTTTTCAATTGCCACCGCTGCTTGACGTGCCAGGCTGGTGAGGAAGTCAAGTTCGGCAGGAACAAATTCCTTCCCAAGTCCTGTGCGCCATATACCCATGAGACCAGTGATATTTTCCTTCACCATAATGGGTGTGCCCATTAAGTGTTCAAAATCCCGGTTCGTCGTGCCAGCAATCGTAATTACGTCAGGCGCGCTGGATGCATCATTCGCGATGCGCCCTTCTTTCGTGTTGATAATTGACCCTAGAATCCCGCGACCTCTCACAAGAGGATCACCCTGGATGACTTCAACATCCAAACCTGCGACAGCAATCGCTGGCCATTGCTCTCCCTGCTTATCCGGCAGGTAGACAGCGCAGGTTTCGGCGCGGAGGAGTTCCTTAGCGTAGGAGGCGATCCGTTCTAGAACTTGCGTCAGATCGAGGGTGGATGAAATTTCACGTCCCACCTCTGCCAAGGCGGCCGTCTCTTGGGCGCGACGTTGAGCTTCATCAAACAATCGTGCATTTTCTAATGCGATTGCAGCCTGGCTGGCGATTGTCATCAGAATATCACGGTCATGCTCATCGTACAGGCGAGGCGTGTCCACGCTCTGGACTGAGATCACACCTAATACGCGTTCACCGATAAGCATGGGTACGCCCAGCCAAGATTGCGATGGAGTCTCGTCTTCGTCCAGCGCCACAAAATTGATGCCCAGCGCCATCATATGCCCCAAGACGTCCACTGGCGCAAAAACTGCTCTCTTATTGAGAAGTATGTGATCTGTAAAACCGGATCCTGTTACTTTTGTGTGAGGCAGATCGATGCGCCGGCCATCTTCGAATGCGACAGGATACGTCTTTTCCATCTTCTTTTCATCGTATAAAGCGACAAAAAAGAATTTGGTGTCCATGAGCCGTGTTGTATATTTGTAAATCACCTCCGCGATGCTTTTCGCGTCCAACTTGGTGGACAGCTCATTGCCCATTTCATTGAGCACCGCCAATTCTTCGGCGCGTGATTGTGTTTCCTGGAATAGCTGTGCATTTTCTAAAGCCAGAGAAAGCTGATCAGCAACCTGTTTGACCAATAGTTGATCATCCTGGCTCCATTTCCGCTGATTGCTTTCGTCCATGACTTGCAAGGTTGCCCAATTGTTCTGACCCATCTGAAATGCCAGCGATAAGGCCGATGGGGAGGATGCCGCATGTGGAGTGGCCGAATGAAGCGCTGGTTTAGACCGCGTGATCGGAGCAACTTCCTCCGCGTGCGGAGGGACGAGGTCGCTCGACGAGCCCTTGTTAGAAGCGACTTTCGATTCAGCAGGCGTCTGCTCAGGAGCTAAATCTTTAAATAGATTATCTAGCCGCTTGGCGATTGGCTTCTTCTTTGGCATATTCCATTAACTCCTGGGCGAGGACTCGATACTGCTGCGAGCCCCGGCTGGAAGGCTTGTAATGTGTGATCGGCACACCTGCTATGGGGCTTTCGCGAAGCTTTGTATCGATTTCGATGACCGTGGTAAAAACACCCTGCCCAAATGTAGTTTGTAATTGTTCGAAAATATTCCGGTGTGTGCGGTTGCGGCGATCCAATAATGTAACCAAAATGCGGTAAGCCAGGTTTGGATTACTTTCCTGGCGAACACGGCGGATAGAGCCCATCATATTGCGTAAAGCATACGCAGAGAAATATTCCGCTTGCGTAGGAATAATCAACAGATCTGCAGCCGACAGGGCGTTTAGTGTGATGGCTCCCAGCGCCGGAGGACAATCCAGCACAATGTAGTCATAAGGCAGCGAAGTGCTCTCGAAAGCATTGCGAAGCGTAGCAAGATAATTACTTCGCATTGGAAGAAATTGCTCTGCGCTCTCAATGCGTGCGTGTGAAGGCACGAGGTCGAGGTTGGTCACTTCTGTCTTTCGAATCGCAGTCCGCAGGGCAGCATTCTCCACGAGAACGTTTGCCGAGGTGACGTCTGCTTCGCCAGTTTCCAATCCAAGTGCGAGGCTGAGGTTGGCCTGCGGATCGAGGTCGACCAAAAGAACCCGGTGATTTAACTCCGCCACAGCTGCCCCGAGGGATAATGTGGACGTGGTCTTGGCAACCCCGCCTTTTTCATTGGACATCGCAATTATGAATGCCATCGTGCCTCTTCCTCGCTTTATTCAGCGCCTTTAATGGTTTGTGGAACTACGTCCACGCGGCTTGCGCCCAGTGCATTGCGCAACTCTTCGATTGCAGTTTGAATCATCGCTTGTGGATCGTTCACGCTACGAATCTTGCTGGTGATATCTGAAACTTTGCGTTCACGTTCAGCGCGTCGTGTGGTCTCATCGAATAATCGGGCATTTTCGGCAGAAATGGCAACACGCTCTGCTACCGCTTTGATTAAGTCAACCTGATCAGAGTTCATCTCGCCCGTAGAGGGAGATTGGACAACCAGATTTCCAATGATTTCACCGCGCAATTCGATTGGGACCACGATCCTGTTTGTCTCTCTTGGTGTGGCTTTTTCCTTGCCGTTCGTGTGCCCCGTTAAGTCGATTGGTTTTTCGAGGGGGGCAGTACCGGTAACTGTGTAGCGGTATCCAAGCAGGTTTTGATCTACGGGCAAGCTTCTCCAAATTTCGCGCGTTGCCTGACGGCCGACAGCTTCAGATTCGGAAAGGGCCTTGCGCGTCTCTTCGAAGAGGCGCGCATTCTCAATGGCAAGGCTGACCTGATTCGCCAACAAGCTGAGCATTTGAATGTCTTCGTCTGTAAATGCTGCGCGCTCCGTGCTTTGTACATCCAGGGCACCAATGATCTGGTCTCCAGACTTAAGCGGAAGTGCCATTTCAGAATGGGTGTGTGGCAACTCTGGATTATTGAAGTAAACTGCGTCAACGCCTACATCCATCGCCACACGGGGAATGCCGGTGCGAGTTACATTCCCTACAATACCCTGCTCACCTACTCTTAGGCGATGGTTTCGCTCGAGCATTTTCTGTCCGCCTTCACTGTTCGTGGCACTCAAGATAGCATATTCATTGACTTCATCCAATAGGAACACACCTACATGATAAAAGCCAAACTTTTCACTGATCACGCTGGCAACATGCGGTAGAAGATTCGGCAACTCACGGATGGATGTAATCGCTTGAGTGACCTGTGTGATGGCTTGGAATTGGCCGGCACGGCGACCGATTTGGCTATTAATCTGCTCCAATTCGTTCCCACGCTGGGTGAGCTCTTTCGTTCGCTCTTCCACCTTATGTTCCAAAGAAGCCTGCAGTTTCCGTAACTCCGAATTTGCATCGGATTGAGCATTCTCATTTGCTTCTGCCCTCTTAATGGCTTGATTCAGACGTGTGATAAGCAGGTTTAGAAGCCCGGATGCCGTTGTCAGCAAAACAATACCTATGATGATGTCATCAATACCTGTACTGGATGCAAAACGGTTGTTGCTCAGTCCAAGCATATCTAATATTCCCAACAAAGCAATCGCGGCTACGGCCAAAGGAGTTGTCACGAAAATGGAGCGCCGGCCTTGCAAGAGTGTACCGATAATGATAATCAATGGATAGGCAGCAATCGAGATATCGTGGATCGAATTCGCGCTGAGCGCAATAATGGTTATCGTTATAATCAGTGCGGGTGGAACAATCACCTTTGCCATAAGAATCTTTCCGCGCAATACAGCAATGAATGCTAGAAATTCTAGAATTCCCGCGATCGTGAGCGCAATAACTGTGACCACTGGCTGCGATGATTTTGATAGCGTTGCAATCATAATTACAGACAGTATTGTCGCGACAATCGTAAATATCAGAATATTACGGACAAGGTCAATAAACGATGCATCCTTGTCTTCGGATGACTCAAAAAACCGGGAGATAGCGGTAAACATCTAAGTAGCTCCTATTCCTAACTTGGTGAGGAACCGTTCTTCTCGTTTTGGAACTGGATAACGACTTCGGAGCCGGGAAGGGCGCGACCCAGCTCTTCGACAGCGGTTTGCAGTACATTACGCATATTCATGGATGCGCCAATTTTTGCCGTCACCTCGCTGACCTTCTGTTCCTTGGCCGTTTGTCGCTGCGACACAAAAAGCAGGCGCGCATTATCAAGCGCAAGTGCCAGGCGGTCAGCGATTGCTTGAGCCAACTTAACTTCATCCTGATTCCAAGTATGGTTCGTCGTGGGCGCCTGGATGTGGAGAACACCGATTGTTTGGCCACGCAGTTTCACAGGAATTGCCATGGTTGGTAGAGATCGGTCTCTCTTACCCAGAACGACTACCTTTCCATCTTGGAGTGCCTGCTGGATTTCCTCCGCTTCCAACGGGACTTCAAGAGGTTTTCCGCTGACCGCTGAGTGGATGTAGCCCACATTCTTCCGGTTTTGAACGAAGGTTTTCCATTCTTGGCGAAGATACTGGTTGTATAGCGACTGTAATTCTTCCAATGCCTGTTGATTCTGTCCAAATAAGCGAGCATTAGAAATTGCAATCGCAATCTGGTCAGCAAGAATACTCAATGTTTTAGCATCGGTGTCGGTAAAGACTCCGGGCTCGGTGCTCTGAATATCCAAAACACCGATGGTTTCGCCGTGAACGTTGAGCGGGAGCGCCATTTCGGACCGCGTCTGCGGCAGGTCAGGATTGTCAAAGTAAACGGCATCCTCTCCCACGTCCAGAGCGATGCGCGACTTTCCAGTTTTGGCGACATATCCAACAAGACCAGTTTGTCCGACTTCAAGGCGATGTCCACGGGCAAGCATGTGTTGTCCACCCTCACTGTTGGCTGCTTGTAGCACTGCATATCGTCTCGTATCATCCACGAAAAAAATACCGACATGGTAGAAGTCAAACTTTTCACTAACAAGTCGCGTGATCAAGGCGAGCAACGTCTCCAGGCGCTGTTCGCTCGAGATGAGGCGGGAAATATCGCTGATCGCTTGTAATTCTTGTGCCCGGCGTTCACTCATCAAACGTGCTACTTCCACATCGGCCGTACGTTCAGATACGCGCCTTTCAAGGCTGCCAAGTGTATCTTGCAGGCGACTTGTCATACGATTGAATGCTTCAGCCAGAGCGCCCAGCTCATCTGGCGTTTGAGAAACGGCACGGGCGTTTAGATTTCCGCTGGCAATATCACTTGCCACGGCACTTAACTGTGTCAAGGGCTGGGCCAGTACTCGCGAAGCCATATAACCAGACGCTGCAGCTAGAACAATTACCAACAATGCAACGATCGAAATCGCCCGTGTTTGGCTCTGAATTGGCGCCAGCACAGAGCTTTCCTTTCGCTGAATCAGAACGCTCCAGTTCGCGTTCCTTAACTTGACCCCACCTGCATATGTGTTTGCCCCAAGGAACGTGATTGACGGCGCAGTAAAAAGGGATTGTTTATCCAGATTGCGGATGCCCTCCAAAACCTGAGGCTCTGGTGCAGTCACCTGCATAGGGGAGCCAGGCGGAAGGCGCAAGTGAGTTTGAAGATCCTTGATTTCGCCATCACTCAAGGTACCATAGGCTTTAAAGCTCAACAATTGATCGCCTGTGTCCGCAATGCGAACATAGGTCTCGTTATCCACAAGGACAGCGAACTCATCAGGTCCGGACCTGGCCGTTTCATTTAGTATATTTTGCAGAAACGACGCATTGTATCGTGAACGCAAAATCCCAATGATGCCTCCATCGTTGCTCTTGATAGGGGCACTGAAATAAATGGATGGCTGCATGCTTGTTTGGGACATACGGACAGGTGAAAGGAAGGGCACTCCTTGTGCAAACGCGGCACGGAAATAGTCTCGATCTGATTTATTGATGCCGATATCGTTCTGAAACGTATCTAGTACATCGATACCGTTCTCATCCAATACCGCATAGGAGGAGACGAACACAGGATTCTTGCGTTGCAACGCCAGCAGGATTTGGGAGGCTCTTGTCTCTTCGGGGCTGCCTGCTCGAACGCTGGCAGGCAAGCTGAGATAATCGGCAAGGTCAATGATCTGCGCTTCTGTGCGGATGGCAATGAGCTCATTAGCTAATGTCGTATCAATCGCTTGGGCGGCCGTCCTGGCAGTTTCGATTAAATCCGTATCTGCTTGGTTGGTCAGATTATTACGGGTGATGACAGTGCTCTGTATTCCTAATAGTATGACAGGAACTAATGAAATTAGAATAAATGCAACAACAAGTTTTGTACGCAGCGGCAACTGATTGAACCGGCCCAGAATCATAAAAATATATATGATAGAAACAATTACACCGATGATATTTGTATACCGCGGGTCGTTTGCCAGACCGAGGTTGGGCAGGTAAAAGTCAATCAGAATATTGAGTAAGCCCACCAAAACACTGATGGCAATAACTCGCCCCACCCAGCGCTGCGGGAGCGTGTACAAGGCAATCGTGGAAACCACAAATATGATGATGGCGCTCAGCGCAATTCCCTGATCTTGCGCAAACAATACAGTCACAAAAGTCGACAGAAGCAGAACGGTTACGACCAAAATGCCAGCCGCCAGATATGGACGACCCCTCGAGCTGATCCAGGCACCGGCGAATGAAATCACAGTAAGGAGAGCTGTGACTACTAATCCCCAGATGCGGTCCAATCCGAGGCGCAGTACCTCCGGCAGGACGGCGAGCGTAATCACCAGCATCAACAAGCCCGTGATTCCGGCGATCCTGACCATGTTTCGCTTATGCGCCTCAAACTGCGGGTCGAATAGGTGTAGGTCTGCGTTGGGTTGAAATGGACTCATACGAATCTCGTTATTGGTGTGCTCTGAATATTCGCCTGCTTCATTCTAAGACCGAAGCCTGTCCAGCCTGTGGGCGCTCCAATGCGTCAGGTTGCAGTTGTACGTAGACCTCGGATCCGCCTAGCACGCGACTGAGTTCCTCAGCAGCCGTGCGAAGGATGGAGTCGAACTGGGTTGTGGAGCTGATCTTTGCCGAAATTTCGGACGTGACCCGCTCCATTTCGGCCTGGCGGCGGGTACTTTCGATCAGGAGCGATGTTTCGATGGCTAGCGACAATCGTTCTGCTACTGCCTGGACAATATCGATCTCGTCCGGGTCCCATTCATGTTCCTCGGGCATGTGGATATCCATGACGCCGACGACCTCGTTCCGCAACTGAATGGGCACGGCCAGCACCGGATTTTTGCCGCTTTCCACAACTGCTTCCCGGCATGTGATGACTTGCTCAATCTGGGGGGAAGAAAGTGTTTTATTTAGGGGCCTCACTGTGTTTCCGGAGACAATATATCCAACGCGTGTGTCCTGAGCCTGTAAGAGCTTCCACGAATCACGGAGATAAAAGCCAGAGGTCCGTTCAGCCTGTGTGAGTAATTCCTGTGTTATCTCATAGGAGTGTGCATTCTGAATAGCAATCATCACCTGGTCTGCGAGTGTGGTGAGAACCTCTCTATCTTCCGCCTGGAAGGCATTTTCCTCGGTGCTCTGGACATCCAAAACGCCGATGATCTCACCAGCAGCGTGGAGTGGAAGCGCAACTTCGGATCGTGTATTGGGAAGATCTGGGTTATCGAAGAACGCCGCGTCTAATCCCACATCGAGCGCGATGCGCGGTGTCCCAATTGCTGCAACCATACCGACAATGCCAGTGTGCCCTACTCGCAATTTATGGCCATGCTGGAGCATCCGATTTCCGCCTGTGCTGTTGGCTGCTTTGAGAACTGCATATTCGCGATTCTCGTCGAGCAGGAAAATCCCTGTGTGATAAAAATCGAATTGTTCGCTGATCACCTGAGTGAGCGAGGAAAGAAGGGTTTCCAGGTTTTGGTTGGCGGTGGTGGCACGTGTAACCTCAGCAATCGCTTCAAATTGTTTTGCACGCCTTTCATTTCGCTGGTAAGCAGATTCCAGTTCCAAAGTTCGACTAGCCACACGTTCTTCCAATGTCTGATTCAAGTTCTGCAAGCTTTCATTGGAGGCACGCAATGCTTGCTCACTTCGGTTGGCGCGACGAACGGCATCTCGCAGGCTTGTTGTGCTGAAATAAATCATTGCAGCGATTGCAATAAAGATGATGGACAGGTCGCGGGCATAGCCTGTCGTCTCTTCCAACGAGGGTACTATGAGGCCATTGAGTTCAAGGACCGTCAGCATCCAGATTGCAGCGATACTTACAAGCAGAACGATTGTACCTGCACGCCAATTGACAATTCCTGCAAGCAGGCTGACTGCGATATAGCCGACTACAATGACATCTTTAACTCCGTCAGCGGTATATGCTTGGATGGTGATGCCTGCCCAGGTCAGCACGACTAAGATAATGCCGCTCAGATTGAGGTGCCCTTTTCTTAAGAGATAAAGCGATAAAATCATCACGCCGATCAACCCTGCGAGCACAATCACAGTAAAGTTGAATCGATCCTGGAACAGAAAAGGCACGATACCGATGAGGAGCAGCCCCAGCGCAATCAAACCAAAGCTATAGATAAACTTAGCGCGGAAATTATCGTCCTCACTCTCAAAATGCGGCGGGCTGAAGTATTGCCTGATCATTCCGCCTCCTGACTGCGATTAATTTGGATGGCGATTTCTGTCCCAGGGAGGGTACGGTTCAATTCCAGCGCAGCCGCCTTTAGCAGCTGATCGATCTCACTTTGCGCGCTGATCTTTGCCGCAATCTGGCCAATGGTCCGTTCTTTTGAAGCCCGTCTTTGACTTTCTGCGAGTAGACGGGCGTTTTCCATTGCGATCGCTGCACGTTCGAGAATAGCATGAACAATGTCGAGCTCATCCTGATCCCATTTGCGATTATCCGTGGAATGCACATCGACAGTACCGATGATCTCTCCGCGTAACTTTACCGGCAGCGACATGGATACGCCCCGCTTCCTTGCTCGATTTTGCTCGGCCGCCGAACTAGTACTTGCTTGTTCGCCATTGTTATTTGCATAAAGTATGGTTGCTTTGGCTCCCGTATGGCGGATCCCCTTGATTTTCTGACTCTTTGTAAACTGCTGCCAGCCAGTTTGAATAAATTGGCGAGCAGTGATTAAGGATTCTGCGAGTGCCTTGCGTGTTTCTTCATACTGGCGGGCATTCTGAATCGCGATACTCACCTGATCTGCCAGCGCTGTTAGGATGTTGATATCCTCTTGTCCAAATGCGTTTTCTACGGTGCTTTGAACGTCAAGAGCGCCGATGACTTCGGCCCCTAACTTGAGAGGGAGGGCAATTTCAGAATGTGTTTCTGGCAACAAAGGATTATTGAAGAAAACGGTATCCTGTCCGGTATTGAGTGCGACGCGCGGCTTCCCACTGCTCGCTACATATCCCACTATGCCTGTTTCTCCTACACGGAGACGATGATGATTGGCCAGCATTTTTTGTCCACCTTCACTATTGGCCGCGCTCAGTACGGCATACTCCTTGCGAGCATCAAGTAGGAAAATTCCAGTATGATAAAAACCAAATTTTGTGCTGATCGCAGTTGCAATCTGCGGAAGGAGTGCATCCAGGTCACGCGTCGAGGTAATGGTGGCGGCGATCTGCGAAATGGACTCAAACTGTTTCGCACGATATTCATTTTTTTCATTCGCACTGGCAAGTTCGGCGGTGCGGAGTTGTACCCGGTTTTCGAGTACTTGCAGGGATTCTCGCAAGCGAGAGGTCATTGAATTGAATGCCTGTGAGAGTGTACCGATTTCATCATCAGCCGTAATTGTGGCTCGTGCGCCAAGGTCACCCGCAACAATTTGATTGGCTACGTCCGTTAGTCGGATGATTGGTGCAGAAATGATTTGGCCGATTGCCAGACTGATGAAAATGGCGAATAACAACAGGGCGATCAAAATAATTGCCATAATGCGGCTACCCGACTGGACTTGGGCCCTTGTCTCGTTTCGTGCCGCGGCGATGGCTCCCTGAAGCTCAGCCACAGGTACAACCGTAGCAAGGCTATAGCCATTGGCCCGGATGGGCGAGAAGGCAATATACGTGTCCACACCATCGATATGCACGGTTAAGAGTCCGTTCCCTCCGGCTACCATCCGCCTGACAACGGATTGAATTTCGGGCGAGCCTTCTCCCAAAATCGTTTGTTTGAAGTACTCCTCACCATCCATATCTTCTGGGTTTAAGTCGAAAAGCTCATAGCCTGCGGGAGGCATGGATAAAATACGTCCGGCATCATCAATCATGAAGGTGTATCCGGTCTCACCAATCTTCAAGGACTGCACCTGTTTCGTGATTTGCGTGAGCTGCATGTCCGCCGCCACAACACCGTTAAAATTGTTCTGGACATAGATCGGACTAGCGACAGTCACTACTAATCCGGCCCCAGTTGCATCCACATATGGAATGCTCCAGCGCGTGAGGCGTTTTGGATTGAACAAGGGTGAAGAAATTTCGTAGTATGTACGCTGTGTCGGATCGAAGCCGGGTGGTAAAACAGAAGCAAGGTTAATGTTCGGATAATATCGAGTCACTCCGTTTGTATCGATGGCATAAACCGCTATTAAGGATGGATTGGATCCCAAAATTTCTGGCGCATAAAAATCCAAATATGCCGATGTATTGATGTCAGTTATTAGATCGTCCGTCAAATTCAACTTCGCCGGAACGTAAACAGAGGAAATATCTGTGGAAGGATTGCCGTACTGCCCACTATCCAGCTTGTTAAGCTTTGCGCGTGCGTCCCAATAATTTCCCTGGCTGAGAGCTTCTTTCTGACCCTGCACCGATATCCAGAGTTGTGCCAGATCTTCCACTTCATGCCCAACATCCTCAAAGGATTGATTTGACTCTACTGCCAGAGTATTCACACGGTTTGTTAATTGCTCCTCTGCGAGGTGGCTGACGCTAGTTTCGAGCTTTCCAGAAAGAATATCGGTGACCTGTCCAGTTTGCGTTGCAGCAAAAATAGCGAAGGCGCCAAGTGCCACACCTCCAGTCGCTAAAATTCCCAGCACAATTTTGGTTCGAACGTTTAGCCACACAAATTCGCGACTGAAGTAAAAAGTAAGGATGGCCAACAGACTCAGTGCGATTATCCATCGTACTATCGGATACTGGGCGGGGAGTCTATCAGTCGGGCTGAAGATATCCACCAGAGCGGAACTCATGGCAACAATGGTCGCTGCCATAAGTACCCGACCAGCATACCTCCGAGGTAAAGTTAACAGTCCCGTGATGCCAATTAAGGCGAGTGCCCCAATGGCATAGGTCGGCTGCAGCCCCCTTCGCAGCATGGGTGAGATAATGGATAAGAGTCCCACCGATGCAATGATCATCGAACTTCCTAAAATAGGGCGGTTTTTCGCTGTGAACCAGATTGCCAGAACAATCGTAAGAATGGCAGGAACCACGGACCCTAGGAGGTCGCTTGTACCCGCCTGGATCATATTTACACTGATACCCACCAAGAGGACCGCGATAAGCAGACTGATTCCAAGAGCGTAACTCCGTCGTCTCTGGGCGTCGGCAGTGATGGAGGTGTTTTGAATCGGATCCACGCTCACTCCTTACCTTGGAATTGGATCAATACTTCAGAGCCACCCAGCACACGTTCAATTTCCTCTGCGGTGGTATACAGAATATTTTCGATATCCGTTGCCGAACTGATCCTTGCGGTCGCTTCAGAAATTGCTTGCTCTTTCGCCGCGCGCCGACGGGCATCTTGGAACAAGCGGGCATTTTCCATTGCAAACGCGGCGCGTTCTGCGACGGCAGCTACCAGGCTGATCTCGCTTTCTAACCAACCTTTGGATGGGTCATTGGGCTCCACATGAATCACACCAATGGTCTCACCACGCACTTTTACTGGGACCGCAACTGAATTGCGCTTCTCCGGGGAGGCGCTGAGAGAACCCGTTACAATCTCACCGCGCTGGATCGCTTCGATAACCTCGGATGAGCGAATTTCCTGATCCAGCATTTCGATGCGACCACCATTAAATCGAAAACCCGGTTGGGCGGCCTTTGCAATCGTGCGGCTCCATTCTGCACGAGTAAATTCGTCGTACACTTCCTGCACTTGCAACAATGCCAAGCGGGTTTCAGTAAGTAATCGTGTATTTTCAAGGGAAATAGCCACCTGGTTGGCCAGTGCGGTTAACGTCTGTAAGTCCTCGCTTGTAAATGCTCCCGCTTCGGTGCTTTGCACATCCAGAATACCGATGGTTTCACCATGTACCTTCATCGGGATGGCGGCTTCTGAGCGCGTATGCGGGAGATCGGGATTGTCGAAGAAAACGGCATCCGCTCCCACATCAAGCGCGATGCGTGGGATACCTGTTTGCGCGGCGTAACCAACCACGCCAACCCCCAGCTTAAGACGGTGATTTCGCTGCAGCATTTGCTCTCCACCTTTGCTGTTTGCGGCCTGCAGGATCGCATACTCGCGGGCAGCATCGATCAAGAAAATGCCGACATGATAGAAGCCAAAGTATTCGTTAATCAGTCTTGTGGCTGCAGGCAGGATTTCATTGAGATCCTGTAGTTGTGCAATTGTTTCCGAAAGTTCGGTAATTGCCTGTAACTGCGAAGCGCGACGCGATATTTGCTGATTAGCAGTCTCCAACGCAAGAGTCCGTTCATTCACCCTTTGTTCGAGGGTTGCTGTAAGATGTTCCAGATTTTGATTGGCTGTTTGTATTTCATTGAGCCTGAACGCTTCCAGACGACTTCGATAATTCGCCAACAGGATGAGTACTGCTCCGATCAGACTGATCATGCCTGCTTCCAAGACTATATCATTTACTGATATCCCCAGAGCTTGAAGCGCGAGGAGGGCGCCAACATTAAGTCCGGTTAGAAGAAGGACAGACCAAGAAGAAAGGAAGGTGCTTGTGACAATCAGGCTTAGAGGTACGTATATCAGAACGAGTTGAGCGGTTTCTGCTTCTGCACCTTGAACGTAAATTGAAGTATAGGCGGTTGCACTATAGAATAATGAAAAAATAAAAATCGCAGCACGATACGCCTTTGTCCGGGCGAGAGCGTACGCAATAAGACTTGAGAAGAGTGTATATCCAATGCCTCCTGTAAACGCGCTGGTGAAAGATAGCCCCACCATGGAGACACGCGCAATGCCGCCAGTAATGGCAAACACAACGATAAACAACAGGAACGATGCGGCAAGGCGGGCCACGCGCCGCTCACTGGGATCCGCTATTGCATTGGATGGGACAGTCCAGCGATCCCACAGGCGTTGCCAAAAGAAATCCTTAGTTTGAGACTTCTTAGATGATTGGGTCATCTCAAATTCCTTTTTCCGATTTCTTTTGTTGCGCGGCGTCGTCCTGTATACCGGATGTTTCTATGTTTAACGGTGCGGACGGATTTACAAGCTGAAAGGAGACAATCGAACCATGCAACACTTGCCCTAACTCTTCAACAGTATCACGCAGGATGGAATCGAGTTGGAATGATGTGCTCAGTTTGGATGCCATGTGCGACAAGAATGCCTCGCGCGCCGCACGTTGTTGGGCTTCGTCCAAAAGTCGCGCGCCTTCCAATGCAAGGGCGGCACGTTCGGCCGTGGCCTCCGCCATCGCAAGCTCATCTTCTGACCACTGTTTTGAAGCATCCGATGGTTTTAGTCGTAGCTGCCCGATGGTCTGGCCGCGTAACTGGACCGGGATCAAAACTGCATCTTGCTCTGCCTTAGATCGTTGTGTTTCTTTCAACGCCTCCGGCTTGATCCCATCGTAACGATAGCCTCTGGTCGGAAGTTTTTCCGCGTAACCTTTCCAATCCTTTTTGGAGGAGCTGAGAAAGGCAGTATTTGCCTCACGTAACGCTGTTTCGGATCGTTCGTACAGAAGTGCATTTTGAAGAACAATACCAACCTGATCCGCGAGGATGGAGAGGGTTGCTATATCAGCTGTGCTAAACTCATTCGCTTCTGTGGACTGAAGATCCAAGACGCCGATCACCTCGTCTCCAGATTTAAGTGGCAATGCCAATTCGGACTGGGTATCCGGAAGATCATCATTCGCTATGAGGTCCGTATTGTTCTCTGTAAGGAGCGCAATTTGCGGTCGCCCTGTTTGGGAAGCAAAACCAATCGCCCCTTTTTGACCAAGCTGCAACCTGTATCCTCTTGAGATCATTCTTAGACCCGGCTCCGAGCTGGCAGAACGCAGGATCACATATTGTCTTTGTTCGTCGAACAGAAATACACCCACGTGATAGTAGCCGAGCCTTTGGCTCACGATACCTGCAATTGAAGAAATGAGTCCCTCAAAGTCATGGATGGAAGCAGCGGTAGCAGTAATGGCGGCGATGGCCTGCAGTTTCTCAGTACGGTTCTCCAATTGCTGGTTTACTGTAATCAATTCGGCTGTACGCTGTTGCAGCTCTTCTTGCGTGCGATTCAAATCTACATTGGTTACTTCCAATTTTTCGAGACTGCCTCGGGAACGCCGGAGAGCGTGCTCCAAACCGTTGATCAACAAGTAGATCATGACGGCATTGAAGCCAAAAACAAAAGCGATATCCTGAGCAAAGATGGTAATCGGATAGGCGCCGTGACTGATCCATCCGTACTGTTCTGCATACGCTAGACCAAAGCCAGAGACAATACTTAGGACGGTAATGATCAAGGATGCCTGCCAACCCAGCAGCAGCCCGGCCATGAGGACAACGGTGAAATTCGTGATGAAGGACGCGTCGCGCGCACCGTAACCCGTTGCGGAAATACTGTTAATGACCGCCCAGATCAGCACTACCAGCATGATAGATGCGGCGTACACATAACCTTTTCTCAACATCACCAAACTGACAATACAGGTTGCCGTCAACCCAAATATCATAAGATCCACAGCGGATACAGATTTGTGGTTGAAAAGGAGTCTCACGACGACTTCATATATGATGGTGAGCATCAAGAATGTCAGTGCAATCGCGTGTGCATAGCGCGCCTTGCGTGTTTTGTCCTCATTATCGGAGAACATAGGGGCTGCAAAAATTGTGCGTAGCTGACTCAGCATGACTTTACCTATATATCACGACATTATCGCTTGTGTAACTCTTCGGCAACGTCGCCAATTTCCAACGTTACTTCTGTGGCGCCACCAATTTTGCGCCCTAGTTCCTCCACAGCGGTCTGGAGAATATATTCGAAGCTACTCACTGCACCGATTTTGCTGGAGATATCACCGATCGCGCGTTCGCGGGTAGCGCGGCGCTGGGCGCTCTCTACCAGACGTGCATTCTCGAGGGCAAGCGCCGCCCGCTCAGCCGCGGCTTCCAGCAGCGTGATTTCGTCTCGTGTCCACATACGTTCGCCTTTCTTCGAGCGAATATCCAGAAAGCCAATTGTCTGTCCACGTAATTTAATCGGAATCGCAACTGTTTCGGAAGATTTCTCAAGAGAAAGGCTACCCGTCTGGATGGCAGGTTTGACATAATCCCGCTTGGATTGACTATCGAATGGCATTACCTGCTTGCCATCGAAGATAAAACCGGTGTGTCTTGCTTGCTGCACCAGGGTGTTCCATGACTGTCTCACGTCCTTCTCGTAACTTGCGTGCGCCTCTGACAGCGCCCTTTGGGCTTCGCCAAACAGGCGGGCATTCTCAATTGCGATGGCGATTTGATCGGCGAGCGTGGAAAGTACGGAAATATCTTCTTGTGAAAATGCATCGGTTTGGGTGCTTTGTATATCGAGTGCACCGATCACGCGCCCACGCACGCGGAGGGGAAGTGCAATTTCGGAACGAGTCTCTGGCAGGTCGGGATTGTTGAAAAAAACGGCATCCGACTCAACATCCCGCGCGATGCGAGGCT
>DATHUN010000632.1:0-10639 GCA_035462205.1 Anaerolineales bacterium | reverse complement strand
ACTTGACTTAGTGATCACCGCTCCGAACGATGCTCGCCTTCGCGCCTATGTCAGCCTGGCGCGCGGCGGCATGGACTATCAATTCTTCCAAATGCTCACCGAACGGATCGAAAAGGCTTCTGGTGAGGAAAAGACGAGACTCGAATCCATTCGCGATAAGATCCTGGATTTCACCAACGAAGTAGATAAACAAATGGAAGCGCGCTACAAGCAGGCACAAGAATTTGTCGAAACACTGCTGACGCAAGAAGACGTGGTCCAAGCCGTACAGGAGAATTTAGATGGGTTCACGCAGGATGCCGTGGACGTGGTCAATCAAATGCTACGGCAGGCTTCCGAGAAGAATGACTACACGCGGATGGGCAAGCTGCAAAAGATGGTCGAAGTGCTGCGCCAGGCATCCACGCCGCCAGAAGTGGAGCTAGTGGAACACTTGCTGGATGCTCCTGACGATGCCGCCCTGGAGCAAATGCTCAACGACAATCAGAGCCTGGTCAACGACCAATTCATGGAAGCGTTGATCGGTCTCGTCGCTCAGGTCGACCAGGCTGCCGAACAGGGCAACCCGGAAGCCAAATCGCTGAGCGAGAAGCTGAGCAAAGTCTATAAGACGGCGCTGAAATTTTCAATGAAGAAAAATATGTAGAACCTGTTTCAAAAATGACATGTCACTCTGAGGGAGTGTCTGTTGCGACCGAAGAGTCTCTGGTTTCTTGTTCAGAGATCCTTCGCTTCGCTCAGGATGACATTTTTGAGATAAATTGTAATGAAAAATGGGTTCCGCTTGGAACCCATTTTGTTCGAAACTTTATCCTTTACTATTTTGGCGTACAACTGACCGTCGGCGGATAGCGGGTGGTCGTACAGGCGTAGCCCTGCTCGAGCAGCACCGCATTGGTGGCGGTGTCAATGACGCTGAGCGTCGCCTGGTCCCAATAGACAAAATCAACATAGCCTATCCAGTTGGCATTCGGACATCCTGCGACATCCCAGGCGACCGGCAAAGGCTGGTCGGTTTCTACTTGGAATTCACTTTTTCCATTCTTCAATAGACCGTTGTCACCCGATAATTCCTGCCGACCAAGCGCCGAAATTCTTGGAGAACTCTGTCCAAGCACCGTGTTGGTACCGTTATTGACACAGGTAACATCGGCAGGACCGGTCGCGACCAGAACAACACGATAGGTGCCCGATTTGCCCAGCCCACTAAGTGTACCTTTGGCAATCAGGGAGCCCAGACTAAAGGTCGCGCTGGATAGCTTGATGGCGCCACCGGCAGCGACCGAGGTAGTGATTAATAACGCGGCAAGAAAGGCATAGAAAGTAGAAATAAATTTTTTCTGCATGAGAAGCTCCTCGCATTTCACTAAATGTATAGATGACCAGGTCCCATAGTTTACCCTATTTTGAGGTCACCTGCTCATTCTGAGCATCGTCCTGATGTCAATTGCGTAAATGCTCAAAAAGGTTGATAATAGGCAAACCCAACCACAATTACCAGTATAGCATTTTGTAATGTACCTTCACGACATTTTCATTTTGATTTGGTTACAATTTTCGCCCAAAGCCTGTCATGATACATTAGTAATAGAATGAACAGCGATTAATCTCTGAATTGACATGAATGAAATCAAAGCCATCCAACAAGCCATAGACTGGTTTGAGGAGCAACGGAAGACCGTCGGCGACACAACCAACATCGATACTGCCCTATCGGCTCTGCGGCAGACGCTGCTCGCCTTGCAGGTGGACTCGATCGACGCGAATACCCGTCAGCAGCGCAAACAGGTCACTGTGCTGTTTGCCGATGTGTCCAATTTCACCTCCATGGCCGAAATGATGGACCCCGAGGAAGTTTCGGGTGTGATTGATGATCTGTGGACGCGGTTGGACAAGGCCATCCTCGACCAGGGCGGGAGGATCGACAAGCACATTGGCGACGCCGTCATGGCATTGTTTGGAGCACCTACCGCCCAGGAGGACGACCCCGAGCGCGCGGTCCGGGCGGGCTTGGTATTACAGGCGCAGCTCCGCGAATGGAAAGAAGAATTCAAAGCTACAATGTCCGACCAGGAGCGCCTGGCGGTGCAAAAGATCATGATGCGGGTTGGCATCAACACCGGCTCCGTGCTGCTGGGAAAGGTCGGCACCACGCGCGAATATACAGCCATCGGTGATACGGTCAACTTGGCGAGCCGCATCGAGCATGCCGCACCCTTGGGCGGCGTGCTGATTTCGCACAATACCTACCGTCATATCCGCGGCATCTTTGAATTGATGGCGCTCGATCCGATTTCCGTCAAAGGCAAAAGCGAACCGGTCAAAGTGTACAGCGTCCGGTCGGTCAAGCCACGCTCATTCAAAGTTCCAACCCGCGGCGTGGAAGGCGTCGAGACGCGTATGATCGGACGGGAAGCCGAGCTGGCACAGGTCCAGTCGGCATTCGAAACCGCCACTCGCGAGAAACATACTTATCTCTTCAGTATCGTCGCGGAGGCTGGCACTGGCAAATCCCGTCTCTTATATGAGTTCAATAACTGGCTTGAAACCCAGCCGTACTCTATGCGGGTCTTCAAGGGACGCGCTTCGCTGGAGATGCTGCATGTTCCTTATTCCTTGATTCGCGACCTACTTTCGACGAGCTTTAACATCCAGGATAGCGATACGGCCACCATCGCCCGTCATAAGCTAGAACAAGGCATAAGCAAAACCCTGAGCGGCGAGGATGCCTTGAAGTGTGCCCACTTCATCGGACACCTGATGGGCGTCGATTACTCTACGAGCCCGTACCTCCAGGGCATCTTAGGCGATGCACGCCAGATTCGTGACCTTGCGTTTCATTACCTGTCACAGTTTTTTACTGAGGTGGTGCGTGACCAGACCGCTGTGATCCTGTTGGAAGACCTCCACTGGGCGGACAGTGACTCCTTAGACTTTGTCGATTATTTACTGCACATGCACCCGGACCTGCCGCTATTGGTGATTGGCATGATGCGTCCGTCGTTTTTTGAGAAGCGTCCAGATTGGGGACAGGAGCCGATTCACCACCTACGGGTGGATCTGCTTCCATTATCGGAACAGGACTGCCGCCGACTGGTCGCCGAGATTTTGCGCAAGGTCCCCGAAATTCCCGGGGCGTTGACGGAGCTTGTCGTGTCGCGCGCCGAAGGCAGCCCCTTTTACGTGGAGGAGCTGATCAAGGTCCTGATCGAGAGCGACGTGATCCTCACCAGCGGCGAGGAGTGGTCGATCCGAATGGACCGCTTGGCAAACCTCAAAGTGCCCGCTACGCTCACTGGCCTGCTGCAAGCGCGCCTCGATAGCTTATCTGCCAACGACCGGGAGATCCTGGAGCAAGCTGCCGTCGTCGGTCGCGTCTTCTGGACCGAGGTGGTGGAGCATATGCACAAAGCGGAGTCGCACACCGACGCGACGGATGTTAACGACAGCTTGGGCTCGCTACGCAGGAAGGAATTGATCTTCAGCCGCCAGCAATCGGCATTTGCTGAAACGCCCGAATATATTTTCAAGCATGCCATCCTACATGATGTGGCATATGAAAGCGTTTTGCTGCGCTTACGAAGGATTTACCATGTGCAAGCCGCGGAGGGGCTGATCTGGTTAAGCGGTGAACGCGTCAACGAGTTTGCCGGGCGTATCGGTGAGCATTTCGAAAAAGCCGGTGACCTACTCCAAGCCGCCGAGTGGTACACCCGCGCCGGCCGGCGCGCTCAAGATGCCTACGCGCCGGACTCGGCGATTACGTTTTATCGCAAGGCATTGGATTTTTTCTCGGCACAATCCTCCGAGGACCATATCCCGGAAAAACTAGAAATTTGCATGCAGCTTGGCGAGGTGTTGAATTGGCAGGCGCGTTATACGGAAGCGATCGAAATCTTTACCCAGATGAGGCAGCTTGCCGAGGGCTGCTTTGACTTTGTCAAGCTTTCGATCGCCTTAGTCGGCCTCGCCACATCGCATGGCTACATCGGCGAGCATAAAGCGACCCTAAAATATGCGCTGGAGTCACAGGAGGCGGCCCGCAAATCCAATGCTAAGCTGGAACTTGCCAAGGCGTTGTGGATTCAAGGCTCAGCACATTTCCGGCTCGGGGAAGCCCAGAAAACGCTGGCCCTGGCGGAACAGGCTCTGGCGATTGCCACCGAACTGAATGACCGCGTCGAAATGGGACGCTGTCTGAATATGATGGCGGCTTCTCTTTATACATTGGGAAAATATCGACAAGCGGAATCGACTTGGGAGGACGCGCTGACGTTCTTCGAAGAGTTGGGCAACCGTCGTCAAGGCATGGACACGTTGAGCAATCTCGGTGTCCTTGCCGATGCGCTGGGTGATTATGAGACTGCCTTCCGGCGCTACCATAGTGCGTTAGAGATCGCACGCGAGGTAGGGTATCGGGATGGTGAGATCGTATTTCTAACCAACCGAGGCGGTGAGCAGGTCGCATTGAAGAATTACGCTGCTGCAGAGGCCGACTTGCGAAAGGCGATTGAGTTGGCGGGAACTGACGGCTCGTGGTGCATGCCATACACCTACTACTACTATGCGGAAGCGATGCTCGGTCTGGGAAAGTATGAAATGGCTTATTACTCGGCACGCCAATCGCTCGCACTCAGCATGGAAGACCGTGCACCGGAAAACCTGGGTGCGGCCTGGCGAGCGCTGGGGATGATCAGCGAGAAGACCGGCGATTCTGTCTACGTCAGGCAGACCGGGTTAGGCGATCCCATTGAATATTCTCCGCAGGCCTGTTTCACCAAAAGTGCGGAAATCTTTGCTGAAGCTGAGATGCAGGCGGAACGCGCCCGCACACTCCGGGAATGGGCAAAATATGAATTCGGACGACATAATCAAGAGCAGGGAATCATGTTGTGGGAAGAAGCGCGCAGCCTCTTCGCAAAGGTGGGTGCTAACATGGAAGTAGAACGGATGCGAGAGCTACCTGCGTTGGACTAAGGCACCCCGTAACTGATTCGATAAATTACCCCGTTGACATAGTCACCAACATATACCCCCCCATCCGGACCAGAAATAATCGGTAAAGGCATCACACCTGTAGGAAAGCGCACAAACCAGCTAGTCTCGCTGCTATTGTCATCTGCGGAAAGAACTACTCTTTGGATGCCTGTCTGCACACCGGATTTCAGCCACGACCCGAAAATGGTCACAAAGGCATTGCCATCATATTTGGCGGGGAAGTTTGGTCCATTGTAGAAATCGACGCCATCGGCCGAAGAGTGGGCTTCAAAAAATGCGACGGCGGGCATAGTCTCCTCACAACCAGGCTGATCCGCTGCATTCCAACAATTGGGATAACCATAATCTCCGCCTGGAACGATATGATTCAACTCTTCAAAAGGAGCATCCATACCCAGGTCATCGCGGCCGTTATCGGTGGAAAATAATTCTCCTGTTCCGGGCTGGAAGGCCAGGTCATAGGGATTGCGTAAGCCGGACGCATAGACTTCCCGGTCACCTGTATCCACATTGAAACGGAGAATGGATGCGGAAAGCGGATTGCTATCCTCACACGCATTACATGTGGAGCCAAGTCCGATGTACAGCCATCCATCGGGACCAAATTCCAGGTTGTCGTTTTGGTGCTTGCCGTACGGCAGATCTCCGGCAAGGAACGTCTCCTGATCGGCTTGATTGTCACCATCAGTATCGCGCAAAACGGAGATTACACCTTGGTGAGAAACATACACCTCCCCTGTGGATGGCCGGATCGCGACTCCTAGCGCAAAGATATAACCGGATGCAAAAATGGAGATGTCGTCGGCGCGTCCATCGTGGTTCGCATCGGTCACCAGGTAGATATGCTCATCCTGCGAGGTGACATACATGCGTCCCGCGGCATCAAACGCGAATGCCGTTGGGCGAGGTACCATGGCAAATTTAATCAACGAAAAGCCGGGTGGAAGTTCGGCGCCCGGCAGTTCATTGATGGAGGCAGGGATGGTGGGTTCGATAGTCGGGGTATTTGCGATCGTTTCTTGAGGAACAGGCGTTCTTGAAGAAGTCATACCTGTTGCTGGTTCGCCGGACGGGCTCAGAGTTGGCGTTGGGTCAGCCGCTTGGCAGGCAACAAGCAAAACACAAACAATAAATAGAAGTTTTTTCAAAGATATACCGTCTGATTCTTTTTCGATCCAAATTTATTAAGCTTCCAGAATATCACACTGATTCCGGCGCCGCACACCACGAAACACAGCGGCAGGGAGCAAATTGCCATCAGGAAAAAGTAAAGTTGGTTGCTTTCTGCAACCGATAGATGGTCAAGATATACAGATTTGTACTCACATTAGCGCAATCCTTCAAACAGATCCTTCTCCACACTCCGCCCGCCGTTGACAAGACTAAAGGTTCGATAAAAATGTCCGGTGCCGAACATGCGCGCCAGCTCTTCAGCAGACCACTCGCCGAGGGGACCATAGCCGGGGAGTTGCGATTTATGACACTGGATGGCTGCGTGGACCCTATCCATAGATTTTTGGTTATCGAGTTGCGAGGTAATCTCCCAATCCTGCCAGCCAACATGATGACGGGTGATACCATCCACGTCCATACTGATGCCGCTAAAGGCCCCATTGGCAGCCTGCACCGTCTCGAGCGAATCCACCATGTAATAGAACTTGGAAACGCGGTGCGAAGGCGCGCTGCTGACAAAGGTTCCATCCGCTGCACAGACCAGCGCCGCATTGGTAAATTGAGAAAGAGCAATGTGATCCGGATGCCCGTAGGCGCCATCAGGAGAAAAGGTCACGACTACATCGGGCCGGATCCGACGAATGTGAGCGACGAGTTTGCCGATGATCTCGTGTGGCTCGGCTTGATCCACATCACCGTCGATGTAATCCAAAAAGCAGACCTCATGCAGACCTAGTTGCTCGGCTGCACAGCGCAATTCGGCTTCGCGGATCTGACCGACTCGTTCGAGACCGGGATCCGGTCCCTCGCTATCAAACCAGCCGCGTTCGCCGCGCGTTGCACAGATAAGATAAGTCTCTACACCTTCGGCAGAATAGCGCGCCAGCGTGGACCCCAGCCCGAGGGTCTCGTCGTCGGGATGAGGAAAGACTGCCAATAATTTTAGATTTCCGTCCATGGTGCCTCTTGTACTAATGATCTTTCGCTACGAGATGCCCTCAAATAAATCCGTTTCCACGTCTCGCCCGGCATTGACGAAGCTGAAAGCGCGGTAAAAGGCGCCTTGCATCGCAAGGATGGCGACGGCGGCTTCTTCGCTCATCTGTGCCATCTTTCCCAGGCTCGGCAATTGACTCTGGTGACACTGAATGGCGCGCCAGGCGCTGTGACAGTATTCTGCCATTTCGATGCGCGTGGTGATCATCCACTCTTTCCAGGGGACCTCGCCGCGCAGTTGATCTCCGACGCGAAACGTCAGATCGCCCATGAACGGTGCGATGAAATTGATAAAGCTTTCCGCGTCCACCAAGTAATACAGTTTCAAGATGCGATGCGGCGGAAGACTTTCCGGATCCTGATAGGATGTATCGGCGGCGCAAACGACTGCCGCAGAGGTGAACTGTCCCATGGCAATGTGATCGGGGTGTCCGTAGTTCCCGTCAGGTGGGAAGGTGACTACAATCTGCGGCTGGATTTTACGAATGTGAGAAACGATTTTGCCAATCGCTTCGTGGTGATTCGCCTGGTCCACATCACCGTCGATGTAGTCCAGGAAGTAGAGGCCTTTCATGCCAAGCTCCTTCACGGCGGCTCTCAACTCTTTTTCACGGAGCTGGCCGAGAGCCTGCAAGCCGGGATATTGATCCTCGGGGCCGCACCAGCCGCGCTCCCCGCGTGAGGCGCAGATGTAATGCGTCTCCACGTCTCGTGCCGCGTATTTCGCGAGCGTACCACCCATTCCCATCGATTCATCATCCGGGTGAGCTAACGCAACCAGCATTTTTTTGGTCATTGCGCATCCTTTAGTCGGCTGCCTGATTCCAAACGCGCCTGAACTCCTGAAGGAATTGTTGTGCGATCGGTTCGCTGTAGACGATGATCAGGTTTTCGTCGTTGTTCGTCTCAGCGCTTTGCGAAAAATTGTAAGAACCAAAGGCGACGATCTTGCCATCGATAATGAAGACCTTATGGTGCATGAGACCCTCGTTGCCATCTTCACGCACCTGAAGGTGCGCCTGCTGGAAGGGATCATACTCCGTCCCCTGATTAGACCTAACCTGTTCGGCATCCATCACACCCTCAATGGTGAGACCTTGCTTGGCTTTCGCACGCACAATATCACCGAACTGGTTCGACGTGAAGGAATAGGCAAGGAAATAGATACTTTCCTGCGCATTGCTCAATAGCGGAACGAGTGCTGCTTGCACTCCATCATCGGGAGAAAAATACGTATCGACCTGCGTGTCATCGATGGTCAGGCTTGGATGTGGTGTTTGCGCCACCACATTGGGACCAAACTTATTCTCCACGAACATCTCTTCAAATTCTTTGGTGTAATTTTCCGCCATCTTTGTGGAACGGATGCGGAAAAAGTTATTGTTGTCATCATAGGTGCCGGAGTCGGTGAAGTTCATCGAACCCATCCAGACTTCGGAGCGGTCGATCACCATGAACTTGTTGTGCATCAATCCTTCTTGATTATCGCCGACAATGGGAATACCCGCCTCGATCAATCGCTGAGGATCAGAGCGATCCATGTTGGTGGACTCCATGACCATCCGCACGGTGACTCCCCGATCATGCGCGCGGACCAGGGCGTTGCGAACGCTATTCAACGTCAGGCTGTAGGCGGCCACGTCAATGCTCAAGCGCGCCGCGTCGATTGCATCCACCAGAGGACTATCCACGCCACCTGTGCCCTGCCGGGAAACGGGATTGGCTGGATCGGTGAAATAGAGTTCAAACCACGAGCCGCGCACACCATAGCCGACGGGCAGGTCAATGGGAGTTAACTGGCCTTCGCCTGTGACTACAGGTGTGAAGTCCGTTGGTGGCGTGGAGCTAGCTGTGGGGACGATATTGCCACAAGCGGTGAGAAAGAAAATTGCGGCGAGAAACAATGATGTGAATCGGCGATGTAATTTCATAAATTCCTTTTATTAGTACACGCGCTTCCTACAGACTTTCGCCACCTAAAGGGTGGCACGTCCGCGCGAGAGCTTATTTTTCCATCAAGTCCTTGATACGTTTCGATAGAACATGAATGATATAAAGACTGACTTCCGGGCGCTCGCGCATCAGCCCCTCAAAGCTTTTCTGGTCGATGCATAAGGCGCGCACATCGCCGGAAGCGACCAAAGTTGCATTGCGCGGCTCACGGTTGATGATCGACATTTCTCCCACATATTCACCGGTCTTGCGCCGTGCGACTTCGACTTCCTGCCCGCCTTTGATCCGGCAGACGCGGACCTCGCCCGAGACGATCACGAACATCGCGTCACCCGGATCGCCTTCCTCGACGATCACCTCGCCGTCTGGGAAGATTTCCTCGGCGGCGATCGCAGCCACCTGTTTCAGGTCGGCCGGGGAAAGTGCGGCAAACATGGGCACACGCTTGAGAAACAAGATTCGATCCATGAGAGATAAGGTGGATAATGAATCCATTTCGGGTTCTCCATAATCTTTCGCGAACGCAGCGCATTCACGAATCCATTCGTCATTGTCGTCGAGCAGGCGATCCCAGTTTAAACTCGTCGGCGTGAGGCGGTCATCTTCCCACAAGCGCATCAGCGGCTGGAGGATATCGCGCCACTTTGCGCTGATGGATTCCAGTGCTTCGATTACATTCGCGCGCTGGCCCGAATCGCGCGTCTGCAGATTTTCGATGGCTGTATTCATCGCCGCGCGGTCGCCTAACAGACCAATTGCACGTAGAGCGCGAATCCCATATTCGGAGGACTTGTTTTGCAAGGATTCGACCAGTAATTCGCCCGCCTCATTCTGCACCTGAGCCCGGGCTGCACGCATCCAGGCATCATACTCCCCAGCGCGGGATACCGCCGCACGAGCAAAGTTAAGGATCGGCGTTTCTGGGGGAACAGGCAGCCGTTCCAAGACGAGCAACGCCCCTTCTATTTTTTCTTCATCCTGTAATGCAGCCAGAGCCGGTTGCAGCGCGGGATCGCCAACCTGTTGCAGCAAGTTGGCAGACGCTTCCAGAACAATCAAGTTTTTGCTCGCAAGCGAATCGATCAGATACGGAAGCGAGCGTTGCGCATCGATGCGCTGCAAAGAACCCAGGATATTCTTCCGAATGGAGGGAACGAGTGTTCGATCTTTCAATTCATTACCAAGAAATTCGAACGCTTGCACATCACCCCAGTCTCCAAGTGCGGCGATGGCATGTTCTCGCGCTTCGATGTCGGTGAAAACAGCCATCTGTCGAAGGTGCTCTTTCGCCTTCTTAAACAGGGCCTCCTGACGTTCGTCGCGCCCACGGGATGGATAAGAAACTGAATTCGAGAATCGAAGAATGGAGACCGCAGCACGTGCGCTGACCTTCGCGCTTTGATCCTCAAGCAATGGCGTAATATACGTTGTGACGCCAAAAGGATAGCCCGCCAATGCCGAAATCGAGTTGACCGCTTCGAAACGGACGTCCGCCTCGGGGTCTGAGATCGAGGCGGCG
>DATHUN010000631.1:0-4267 GCA_035462205.1 Anaerolineales bacterium | reverse complement strand
CGTAATTAATTCAAATAAAAATAAAAGGATTCTTATGAATACAAAAGAATTTATCGCGATGGAAGAGGAATACGGCGCACATAATTATCATCCGCTGGATGTGGTCATCGAACGTGCCGAAGGTGTCTGGGTGTACGACGTGGATGGCAAAAGATATCTTGATTGTCTGTCCGCCTATTCGGCGTTAAACCAGGGCCATGTCCACCCGAAGATTTTGCAGGCGTTGTTGGATCAGGCGAAGAAGGTCACGCTTACTTCACGCGCCTTCCGTAACGATCAGCTGCCTCTGCTTTATAAAGAACTCGCCGAGATGACCGGCTATGAGATGTCCCTGCCGATGAACAGCGGCGCGGAGGCGGTCGAAACGGCGCTCAAGCTGGCGCGCAAATGGGCGTATCGGGTCAAAGGTGTACCGCGCCACCAGGCCGAAATCATTACCGCCGCCGGCAACTTCCACGGGCGCACGATCTCGATCGTCACGTTTTCCACAGAGCCGTTGTATCGCGATGACTTTGGTCCTTTCACACCCGGGTTCGTGAACGTCCCCTATGGAAATGTGGACGCGATCGAAAAAGCAATTACGCCGAATACTGCGGCGGTGATGTTGGAACCGATCCAGGGCGAAGGCGGCGTGATCATTCCACCTGCAGGATATCTCAGGAGAGTCGCAGAAATTTGCCAGGAGAACAATGTACTCTTTATGGCGGACGAAATCCAAACTGGCCTCGGTCGGACCGGGAAGCTGTTCGCCGCGCAGCATGAAGATGTACGTCCCGATGTGATGATCATCGGCAAAGCCCTCGCCGGAGGCTTTTATCCTGTTTCGGCAGTACTGGCGGATAAAGCCATCCTCGGACTCTTCTCCCCGGGCGAGCACGGATCCACGTTCGGTGGTAACCCGCTTGCTGCCGCGGTATCACGCGCTGCCTTGAAAGTGATCCGGGATGAAAATCTCTCGGAACGCTCCCGCACCCTGGGCGAATACTTCATGGAGCAATTGTCCGAGATCCCGAGTCCGCATGTGCAGGAAGTGCGCGGCAAGGGATTGTTGATCGGCGTCGAATTGAAGCCCCAAGCCGGTGGGGCGCGGCGCTTCTGTGAGGCGATGCAGGAGAAAGGCATCCTGGCGAAAGAGACGCATGAAAATGTCATCCGCTTTGCACCGCCGCTTGTCATTGATAAAGAAACCATCGACTGGGCGTTGCCGTCCATTCGTGATGTGTTGAATATGAAATAATTTTCCCTCATCCCCGGCCCTTCTCCGAAGGGAAGGGAGTTCCCTCTCCCTTTGGAAGAGGGTTAGGGTGAGGGTGGAGGCACAATGAACATTGGAATACCCAAGGAAAGACGCCCCTTCGAATTCCGGGTGGGTCTTTCGCCTGCAGGTGTGGAGATCCTTACCCAGCAGGGACATACAGTCTACGTCGAGCACGAAGCAGGCATAGGGGCAGGATTTGATGACCGGGAGTTCGAAACCGCCGGGGGACGTATCGTCTACTCGCCCGAAGAAGTTTTTGTGCGCGGGGATATGCTGCTCAAAGTGGCGCGACCCACCAAGGGAGAGCTTGACTGGTTGAGACCAAACACTGCCATTCTCGGCTTGCTGCACCTTGCATCATCACGCCAGGATAAAGTGGAAGTCCTGCTGGAAAAGAAGATCTCCTCCATTGCCTATGAACAAATCGAGACGGCGAACGGGGAGCTGCCCGTTTTGCGTCCCTTCAGCGAGATCGGTGGCAAGATGGCAGCGTCGATTGCGGCGCGCCTGCTTCAAAACAATTGGGGTGGCAAGGGCATTCTGCTCGGAGGCATACCGGGTGTGCCGCCTGCGGAGGTCGTCATCCTTGGGGGTGGCGTCGTGGGCATGTATGCCACCGAAGCTTTTATCGGTCTTGGCGCCCATGTGACCGTTCTCGATCAGGATGTGGAAGTTCTCCAGCAGGTTTACGACCGCTTCCCAACGGTGGTCACCATGATGTCCACGAAGCGCAATATTGAAAAGACAACCGCCTATGCCGATGTGGTGGTCGGTGCAGTTCTCATCAGCGGCGAGCGCACGCCGACATTGATCACACGGCCAATGATGCGCGCCATGAAGCCACGCTCGGTCTTCATTGATGTGAGTATCGACCAGGGCGGCTGTGCGGAGACTTCACGCCCCACGATGCACGACCAGCCGACCTATATTGAAGAGGGTGTCATCCACTACTGCGTGCCGAATATGCCGGGTGTGGTGGCGCGCACCGCAACGCACGCTTTTGTCAACGCGGCGATGCCTTACATTGAAATGATTATAAATAAAGGAGTCGATCGCGCGATTAAAGAAAGCGATGCGATTGCGAAAGCAGTGAACACTCACAATGGCGAACTTGTCCATTTGGCACTCCTTTCGAATGGAGAAGACGATGGACTGGACTAGTATTTATCAATCGCGGATTGTCAGCGCCGAGGACGCTGTCCGCTGCATTAAATCGAATCAGCGCATCTTCCTGACGGGCAATGTATCCGTGCCGCAAAAGTGTCTTGCCGCTCTGGTGGACTACGCGCCAAATCTGGAGAATGTAGAGATCTGTCAGGCGTTGACAATCGGTCCCGCCGATTACGTCAAACCCGAGATGGACGGACATTTGCGCGTCAATACGTTGTTCATTAGTCATAACGTGCGCAAGGCTGTCCAGGAGGGACGCGCCGACTTTACGCCGGTGCTGCTCTCGGAATTCCCGTTGCTGTTCAAGCGCGGATTGCTGCCTCTCGATGCTGCCATCATTCATGTTTCCCGACCGGATGAGCACGGCTTCTGCAGCCTGGGCGTGGAAGTGGGCCTGACAAAATCCCCGGCCGAATCGGCGAAAATCATCATCGCCGAGGTCAACCAGCAAATGCCGCGTACTCTTGGGGATTCATTCATCCACGTCAGTCGCCTGAACTACATCGTGCCGGTCAACTATCCAATCCCCGAAATGGCGATGGCGGAAGATGGTAATTCAGAAGTGGTCGAGAAGATCGCCGGCTATATCGCGGACCTGATTCCCGATGGTGCCACGATGCAGCTTGGAATCGGCGCAATCCCCGATGCTGTATTGAAGTATTTACACAACAAAAAGGATTTGGGTGTTCACAGCGAGCTGTTCTCGGATGGGGTAATTGATCTGGTCAATGAAGGTGTGCTCACCAACGCCCGCAAGACCCTGCACCAGGGAAAGATCATCGCCGGTTTCATGCTTGGCACGCGCAATCTGTACGAGTGGGCCGACGACAACCCGTTGATCGAGTTCCACCGTACAGAGTACGTCAACGATCCATTTGTGATTGCGCAAAATGAACGCATGGTTGCCATCAACTCAGCCATTGAAGTCGACCTGACCGGTCAGGTCTGCGCCGATAGTATCGGACCGAAGCTCTATAGCGGTGTCGGCGGGCAGCTTGATTTCATTTACGGCGCCTCGCGTTCCAAAGGCGGTGTGCCGATCATCGCATTGCCCAGCACGACCACCCTGCGCGATGGAACATTGATCACGCGGATCGCTGGGATGCTGAAGTTAGGCGCGGGTGTAGTGACCACTCGCAACCACGTCCGCTACGTGGTAACAGAGTATGGTGTTGCCGATTTATATGGAAAAACCATCCGCTCGCGTGCCCAGCAATTGATCAACATTGCGCATCCTGATTTTCGTGCCGACCTCCAGAAACAAGCTGGCGAGCTAAACTATCTTTAGCTGATTGGCATTTGGAAGAGCAAGAAACTCGCCGTTGTGAAGATGGTTCTTTTCAGCGGCGAGTATAATTTTATCGAGTACATAGAGTCATTTGTTCTGAAATTCTTGAGCCGGAAAAACAAAGCAATTATTTTCGTTGCGCTTGCAACGGGCGGTACCGAGGTAGCCATCATGACACGCAAAGCAAAAATTGTAGCCACGATTGGACCAGCCAGTCAAAACGAAGCGGTCCTGGAAAAATTGATCCGGGCGGGAATGGACGTGGCGCGCATGAACTTCTCGCATGGCACGCACGAGCAACATGCCGAGCGTATCGCCCTCCTTCGGCAAGTCTCTGAGCGTCTGGGCGTTGCCGTGGGTATCCTGCAGGATTTGCAGGGACCTAAAATTCGCGTGGGGGAATTAGCGGAAGTGATTCAGCTTAATGAAGGGGAAACGGTTACTCTGTACGCCGCCGGGACAGCTGCACCCGGGAATGGCGAGAAGAAGATTCCCGTAGATTTTCGTCAGCTTTTCGATTCCGTGCGGACCTCGGACCGGCTGCTGCTTGA
>DATHUN010000630.1:0-4407 GCA_035462205.1 Anaerolineales bacterium | reverse complement strand
TCCTCGCAACTTCGCTTTGGCGCTCCATAGGCCACAACGATAATAATACCTTTCAGTTCTTACCAAACTGGGCAGGCTCAAAGCCTGCCCAGTTCCGTTTAGACTTTCAAACTCCCTTATCAGCACTTTTCCTTGCCTTCGCGCCAACTACACTTCAGGAAAATCGTGACAAATGCAACTATGGGAATCCAATAAGTCGTGGAATAATCGGGGCAATTGCTTACTTCAAAGGAGGTTGTATGGCTAAGTTTACTCGCGAGGACGCACTCGAATACCATCGTCTGAAAGGCAAACCGGGCAAGATAGCAATTGTGCCCACCAAGCCCATGGATACCCAACGGGATTTGAGCCTGGCATATTCACCAGGGGTGGCAGAGCCTGTTTTGGAAATCGAGAAGAATCCACAGGATGCTTACGAATACACATCCAAGGGAAATCTTGTAGCGGTGATTTCGAACGGTACCGCTATCCTCGGGCTGGGTGACCGTGGCGCGCTCGCTGCCAAACCTGTTATGGAAGGGAAGGGTGTACTCTTCAAAAAGTTTGCCGATATTGACGTGTTCGATATCGAAGTGAATTCTCACGACCCTGATGAAATTATTAAAGTTGTGGCCGCTATTTCACCGACCTTTGGCGGCATCAACCTGGAGGATATCAAAGCTCCGGAATGTTTTTATATTGAAGAAACATTGAAGGGCATGCTCGACATCCCGGTCTTTCATGACGACCAGCACGGCACAGCGATCATTTCCTCGGCTGGGTTGGCGAATGCTCTCGAGGTCGTCGGTAAGAAGCATGAGGACATTCGACTGGTGATTTCTGGAGCAGGAGCATCTGCGATTTCGTGTGCAGAACTGGCGATCCGCTGGGGCGTGAAGCGCGAGAATATCATGCTTGTGGATACCAAGGGCGTGGTCTACAAGGGACGTAGGGAGGGCATGAACAAATATAAGGAGCTCCTTGCTGTCGAGGATAAGGGGCATCGCACGCTCGCAGATGCTGTCTGCGACGCTGATGTGTTCTATGGCTTGTCCGTTGCCAATGTGCTCACGCCCGAGATGGTCAAATCCATGGCACCGGACCCGATTATCTTCGCCATGGCGAATCCGGATCCCGAGATCAAGCCCGAGCTGGCTCACGAAGCGCGTAGTGATGTGATTATGGCAACCGGTCGTTCCGATTACCACAACCAGGTCAACAACGTGCTGGGTTTCCCTTTTATCTTCCGCGGCGCACTGGATGTTCGCGCCCGCCAGATCAACGAAGAAATGAAATTTGCGGCCTCCAAGGCATTGGCTGCGCTCGCGAAGGAAGATGTGCCCGATTCTGTCATCCGCGCCTATGGCGGCGAGAGCATCAAGTTTGGACGCGAATATATTATCCCAAAACCACTCGATCCACGTGTTTTATTGTGGGAAGCGCCGGCCGTTGCAGAAATGGCAATGAAGACAGGCATGTCCCGTATCCAGATCGATATTGATGAGTATCGTGAACAGTTGGCGTACCGCCAGGGCAAGGGCGAACAGGTACGCTACTTCTTCCAGAACAAGGCGCGCTCTTCGGGTGGAACAAAGCGTGTCGTGTTTGCGGAAGGCGAGGAGCAAAAAATCATCCGGGCGGCTTATCAAATCAAAGAAGAACATATTGCTACACCGGTATTGATTGGACGCCAAAGTGTCATTGACCAAGAGCTCAAGAGCCTGGGCATGGACTACAAACCACTGGTCATTGACCCCGCCAAGTTCGATAAGGTAGACGAGTATGCAAAAGCATATTATGAGCTGCGCCAACGTAAGGGTGTGACCAGTGTGGATGTTAAGAAGGTCATCAAGGAGCCGAACGTCCTCGGTTCGCTGATGGTGAAAATGGGAGATGCCGACGCATTCGTTTCTGGCCTCACCTATGATTATCCGGATGTGATTCGGCCATCGCTGCAAATTCATCATACGGCCAAAGGCGCCGCCCGCGCCGCGGGCGTGTATATCATGATCGTCGAGGATCGCGTCTATCTGTTCACCGATGCCACGGTCAACATCGAGCCCAGCGCCGAAGATCTTGCAGAGATCGCCTGCCTGGCAGCCGATTTTGCCAAACGCCTGGAGATCGATCCGCGCGTGGCATTCCTCTCCTTCTCCAATTTTGGATCGACCCCCCATCCCCTCTCCGACAAGGTGCGTCGCGCCGTGGAATTGACGAAGTCGCGCCGCCCGGACCTGCAGGTGGACGGGGAGATGCAGGCCGATACGGCCGTCGTGGCGGAGATCATCGAAAATCGCTATCCGTTCAGCGCGGTCAAAGATGCGAACGTGTTGGTCTTCCCCTCATTGGAATCGGCGAACATTGCCTACAAGTTGCTGGCTCGCCTCGGCAAAGCCAAAGCGATCGGACCGATCCTGCTCGGAATGGGCGCACCGGTCCACGTGCTCCAAACCGGTGACGATGTCAACGCCATCGTGCAAATCGCCTCTGTCGCCGTGATGGACGTGATGGGACGCGAAGAAGCAAAGTCAATTTAAATTCAAAAACGCGGGCGACTTCTCGTCCGCGTTTTATTTAATTCTAAATCGACAATTTAGCGCCAGGCTTTACGACTGATGAAGATCGGGGCAAAAATAATGATCACGATTACAGCACCCATGATGACAATTTGATCGGTCGAACCCACTTCCGATTTATCCTGCGCCTGTGGCGTAGGGGTAGTTTGAAAGAGGCTGGTCGCACCGGACAGATTCCGTAATGGCGATGCTTGTGCCGAGTATGTCAGCACAGCGCTGATCAGCGCTAAAAATAAACTCAATCCGATCATGAGTGCCGGGCGAACGAGTTTTTTCATAGGTACATTAGGCTTTTATTGTACTCTTCTGCAAGTATAACATGTGCCCATTCGCACCAAAATTATCCTTTACATGTACTTAGCTTTATTTTTGCAGTATAATGCCGACGTTACTGGCGGGGTTCAGTAACCCAGAGGAGCAGAGTTGATCTCTTAGATTCGTTCATTTTGATGCGTTAACTCGTCCCATCATTTTATAATGATAGGGACGGGTTTGTGTTTCAAGCGGACCACTTTTCTCTATTTGTGACAATTCCATACGTGTGCCGCGTTGTTGAAGAACAGCAGGTGTGCCAAATTATGTATGACTTCATTACGCTTGAAATTATCTTGCTACAGGAGAATGCATGATCAGGAATATATTGCAATGGCTTTATCAACCAATCGGGCGGGTCGCTGTCTTGATCGCTGCTCTCGCGTTTTTCAGTCTTGCTGCATTTGGAATTTATACAACGCAACAGCCACCGCAACAACCCATCGATTTTCCTCATAACTTACACGTAGGGTTGGGCATTCAGTGCCTGTATTGTCATCCAGGTGCATTACGCGGACCTTCTCCCGGGCTGCCCACATTGACGAAATGCTGGGGGTGTCATCAGCAGATTGCTAAAACAAATACAAGTCCCAAGCTGGCAGTATTAAAAGATTATGTCCTCAATAATAAGGAAATTGCGTGGGTGCCGGTTGCGCAGGTCCCCGACTTTGTCCATTTCACACACCGCCCCCATATTGCGGCAGGATTAAATTGTGAAACCTGTCATGGGGATATGACCAAGGTAACCATTGCCAAGAACCCTCAGGTCATGAACATGGGCTGGTGCTTAAACTGTCATAAATCGAGATTTGCCAACGATCCGGAGAGGCTCACGAAGCTCACCGATTGCGGAACTTGTCATTATTAAACCGGGTAAAAAGGAAAATAGACCATGAGTGAAAATATCTCCCGGCGTGATTTTCTCAAGCTTGCTACTGTGGGCGCGGCGACCACCGCAGCGTTAACCGGTTGTGGTCCCGCCTCGCGCTATGTCCAGCGCGAACCCTATTCAAGAATGCCCGAGTACACCTACAACGGCTTGAGCACATATTACGCCACCACATGTCGCGAATGCGCGGCGGGCTGCGGATTAATTGTCCGTACCATGCAGGGCCGTGCGATAAAAGTGGAAGGCAACCCAAATCATCCCGTCAATCTTGGCAAGACCTGCGCGCGCGGTCAAGTCACCGTAGAGGGATTGTACAATCCAAACCGTGTGCGCGGTCCCATCAAGCATAAACGCGGCGAGGCCCTTTATGATTCAAAATTCCAGGATGCCCAACCCAATTTGCAATGGGATGCTGCCATCCAGGTGGTCGCCGATGCGCTCAAGGATCCCGCCGGTGTTGCCTTCCTGCTGGGCACCTCCTCCGATCATCTTTTTGACCTTATTTCTGATCTTGCGACCGCAGCCGGTACGCCTGCTCCCATTCGCTTCGGCGCTGCGAGCCTGTTCGATGCCCAAGCCACACTGAGCAGCGCCGCCGAGAATCTCTTTGGGCAGGCCGCCATGCCGTTCTTTGATATCGGCAATGCGGAC